>JBKKAS010000427.1:0-5390 GCA_046714595.1 Pyrinomonadaceae bacterium
AATATTCTAACGGTAAAGCTCAGGAGCCGTAAACGCACCCACGTCGCGCATACCATTTTTTTTTGGCATAATTTCATTTCGTTCTGAACCATGGACAACATTCTCGAACATTTCAAGCGGACCGGCGCTTTGCTTGAAGGTCATTTTATTTTGTCGAGTGGGCTGCATTCGCCAAACTACTTGCAATGCGCGCGGGCGCTGCAGGATCCATCAGACGCCGCGCGTTTTGGAAAAGCCATCGCGGAACACTATGTCGATACCGAAATCCAAACGGTCGCGTCACCCGCGATCGGTGGACTGGTCATCGGATATGCAGTCGCCAGCGCAATGGGCGCACGCTTTATTTGGACCGAGCGGCAGCAGGGCTCGATGACATTGCGTCGCGGGTTCACGCTGGATCCGGGAGAAAGGATCCTCGTCGTCGAAGATGTGATCACTACCGGAGGCTCGACACGCGAATGCATCGCGGCTCTCGAAGAAAACGGTGGCAAGGTCGTCACCGCCGCCTCCATCATTGACCGCTCAAACGGCTCGGCGGACGTCGGAGTACCGCGTATTTCGCTTCTTGAAATGGAGGTTCCCACCTTTGCGACTGATGATTGCCCGATGTGCAAAACCGGTGATACGGCTTACAAACCGGGTAGTCGAAAATGAGATCTGAAGCGATCGACCTTTTCTGGACGGAGTTTTGTTCGGTCGATTCGATCCTCGACCCGGCAACGCCGTGTCAAGTTTGGTATTTTGGCAATACCCACGAAATGGCGTCGGAGTTAGCGGGCCTTGTCTTGTCGGGTAGAAAGACCGCGACGGCGAGTTCGGCAAACATGAACGAATTGCATCCTGACGATGCGCCGAGTTCTAATGGCTATAGTGTTGTGACCGACTTCGAAGGCAACCCACTGTGTGTCATTCAAACCACTGAGATCCGTTATCTTCCGTTCGATGAAGTCGATGCCGAGTTTGCGGCCGACGAGGGCGAAGGCGACCTGTCGCTTGAATATTGGCGACGCGTTCATTGGGATTACTTCACCGACGAAGCTAAGCAACACGGCTTCGAGTTCGATGAACGATCTCTGATCTGTTGTGAAAGGTTCAAGCTCCTGTTTCCTCGATGAATTACAAACTTCTTATTCAATACGACGGCACCGATTTTCACGGGTGGCAGGTGCAGGAAAGCGACCGGACGATCCAGGGCGAGCTTGAACGCGTCATTGGAATGCTCGAGGACGCGAAAGTCGGCGTGATCGGATCGGGCCGAACGGACGCGGGCGTTCATGCCGAAGGTCAGGTCGCGAACGTCACGTTGAATCGAACATTCGTGCCTGACAAGCTGCGGGCCGCGATCAACGGAAACCTGTGGCGCGACATTCGAATATTAAAGGCTGAAACGGCACCGGACGAATTTCACGCGCGGTTCTCAGCGAAAAAGAAGACGTACGTGTACCGCGTTTTGAACGCGCCCGTCATGTCGCCATTTTGGCGAAGGTTTGCCCATCATGAGAATAGGCCGCTCGACATCGCTCGAATGACGACAGCGGCGCGCTTGCTGATCGGCGAACATGACTGGACCGCGTTCGCGTCGGCCCACTCGGACGGTGAATCGCGCATTCGCACGATTCTCGACTGCACCATCGAATCGCGATGGGATGCCCGGGCATCGGCGAACATTGTAGAGTTTCAGATAACCGCCAACGGCTTTCTTCGTTACATGGTCCGTTCGATCATCGGCACGCTGATCGAGGTCGGGCGGGGTGAAAAGGATTTTGATACAATTCAGACGGCCATCGTGACCGGCGACCGAAGTCTCGCAGGAAAAACCGCACCGGCGCATGGATTGACCCTTCTGCGGGTTGATTACGACTAGGTCAGCCGCAATATTCGATAGCTCATGTTCATCTACCACATCGTTTTACCGGAAGTTTGGGAACGTTTTAAGGATAAACCGTCATATCAGTCTGACAGTCTCGTGACCGAAGGATTCATTCATTGTAGTTATCCAAACCAGCTCGAGAGCGTTCTGAAACGCTACTATAGCGCCGCGGAAAAAGTGCTCATCCTGAAGATCGACACCGAGAAGCTGTTTTCGAAGCTGGTCAAGGAGGCGTCAACGAACAGCGAAATATATCCGCATATCTACGGCCGGCTCAATCACAGCGCGGTGGTTGGAATCGAGGAGCGCTTGCTGAACCGCGACAGTATGGACGTAACTTTGTAGGCTCCGAATTGTCGTGCACGAGCATTTCGCCGAAATATTAAAAGCTGATTCCGCCGACGCCAAACTTCTGGCGTCGATCGATCATGAGCGTCTGCCGCAGCATGTCGCCGTGATCATGGACGGTAACGGTCGATGGGCGAAAAAGCGCGGCAAGCCGCGGATATTCGGGCACCGTGCCGGTGCGGAGTCAGTCAAGGCGATCGTCGATACGTGCGCCAGACTGCAGATCAAGGCGGTGACGCTTTATGCCTTTTCAACCGAGAACTGGAAACGGCCAAAATCTGAAGTTTCGGGGCTGATGTCGATGCTAAAGAAAGTCCTTCGCCGGGAACTCGACGAGGTAACCGCGAATAATATTCGTTTCAAAGCTATCGGCAACATCGCTGGTCTCGCGCCTGACGTTCAGGCCGAACTCGCATTCGCGACAGAAAAAACCGCCACCAACACCGGCCTTGTGATGTGCGTCGCGTTGAACTACGGTGGCCGGGCGGAAATTGTGGAAGCCAGCCGCAGAGCCGCCGCCGACCTTGTCGCGGCGAACCGTCCGCTCGACGAATTGAGCGAAGCCGACATCCAGCGCAATCTTTACACGTATGGCATGCCGGACGTCGATCTGCTTATACGAACAAGCGGCGAAATGCGGATCTCGAATTTTCTTTTGTGGCAGCTTGCGTATAGTGAGATCTATGTCACGCCGACGCTGTTCCCGGATTTCAGGCGTGGTGAGATTTTTCAGGCGATCATCGATTACCAGAAACGCGAGCGACGGTTTGGGGATGTGAAGAGTAAGAAATGATTACTCCCCTCCTTGTCTAAGGAGGGGTGCCGAGGCTTTGCGAGGCGGGGTGGTGGCAAAAATTGGTTTACGCGCACGGCACCACCCCCGTCATCTGCTTTGCAGATACCACCCCTCCTTAGAAAAGGAGGGGAGCGTAAACTTATGAAAACGAGAATTCTAACAGCCGCGGTCGCACTTCCGATCTTGATCGCCTCGATCGTCCTTCCTTCGTACATTGCTGAAACCGTCTGGATATTTGTCGCGATCGCCGTGCTCGCGCTCGCCGCCGCACTGTTCGAATTCTTTTCGCTCACAAAGAAGCTGGAATTAAAAGCCGACGCCGGTATCGCTTATCTCGGTGCCACGGCGTTGACGATCGCGTTCATCTTCGACGCTCCGGTCGCAGCGCCCGATCTACTGCTAATGACGCTGGCCGGTTTTGTGATCGTCGTCCTGGTCACACAGACGTTCCGCTTTCAGAAAGATTTTACAAAGATGCTCGGCGGTATCGGCGTAACTATTCTCGGCGTTTTGTACGTCGCATTCCTTGGCGGATTTCTGATCGCGACGCGGGTCGGATTCGAAGATCGGCCTTTTCTTTCGACGCATCTGCTCGGATTTTTTTTCCTGGTGTTGATGGGCTCGGATACTGGAGCCTATTTTGCAGGGCGTGCATTTGGTAAACACAAACTCGCGCCGGGTATATCTCCCGGAAAGACCGTTGAGGGGTTGATCGGCGGCCTGGTTGCCGCGGCGGCTTTCGGCGCGTTAGCGACATTTTGGTTCTTTCCGGAATTGCCGTATCAATTCTCGGTCCCGCTCGCGGTTGCGATGGCAGGCGTTGGCGTCCTCGGTGATCTCGCGGAAAGCGCGATGAAGCGCGGCTCGAATACGAAAGACGCTGCGAGCATCCTTCCGGGCCATGGGGGATTCCTCGACAGACTCGACAGTTTGCTTCTCAATGCACCTATCCTGTATTATTTTGCCCGGATTTACTTTTAGGTTTTCATGAACGCAGTTCGATTTAACGACGATAATAATTGACGGGCGAGAGTGTTAATAGTCGACGCTCCGCCTTTCGTTTATCGTAAATCGAAAGGCGTTTTTTATTTTTACGGTGAACCGACAGGGATGAAGGCGATAAGGGGGATTTCAACTTAGTCCTAAACTTGCTCTGAGCTCCTTTATCCCCTTTATCCCTGTAAGCTGCTTTTGAATTTATGTTAGACACGTTAGGAAACTTGGAACGAACGCACACATGCGGAGAACTCCGTGAATCGAATGTCGGCGAGCAGGTCGTGCTGATGGGTTGGGTCGCAAAGAAACGCGACTTCGGCGTTTTTACGTTCATTGACCTGCGCGACCGTGACGGCGTAACGCAGATCGTCGTTAGCTCGGAAAAGTCGCCGGCACCGCACGCAAAAGCCAAAAACATTCGCGGTGAGTTCGTTGTCGCCGTGAAGGGTGAAGTCGTGTCGCGTGCCGAAGGAACGCACAACGCAAAGCTCGTCACCGGCGATATCGAAATAAAGGCGAGCGAGCTTTTGATCCTGAACGACGCTAAGGTTCCGCCGTTTCAACTTGAGGTCGCGGGTTCGGAGAATCTAGCGAGCGAGGACACGCGGCTGAAGTATCGCTATCTCGATCTGCGTCGTCCCCAACTTCAGAACAACATTCGAATGCGTGCGAAGGCTGTCGCGAAGATTCGCGAATATTTCGATGATCGCGGCTTCATCGAGATCGAAACGCCGATACTTTTAAAGTCGACGCCCGAGGGCGCGCGCGATTTTATTGTTCCGTCGCGAATTCATACCGGAAAATTTTTCGCGCTCCCGCAGTCGCCGCAGATCCTGAAACAGATCACGATGATCTCCGGCTTTGACAAGTATTACCAGATCGCCCGATGCTTTCGGGACGAAGACCTGCGTGCCGACCGGCAGCCGGAATTTACACAGCTCGACATGGAAATGTCGTTCGTGAATCGCGAGCAGGTCTATCGCGAAATGGAAGGGATGTTCAACCAAGTGCTGAAGCTGATCGGCGTGGATCTCCCGGCGGAGTGGCCGCGGATGACGTACGCGGAAGCGATGCGGCGATATGGTTCGGACAAACCGGATATGCGTTTCGAAATGGAACTGCAGGACCTGTCGGCCGAGTTGAAAGAGACGGATTTCGCGCCGTTCGCCGATGTGCTTGCGAAAGGCGGCGAGATCAAGGCCGTTGTCGTTAAAGGAAAAGCCGATTACTCGCGAAAGCAGCTCGACGAGCTGCAGGAGTTCGTCAAACGCTACGGTGCCGGTGCTCTGGCGTGGATAAAGTTGGGAGAAGAGACGACTTCGTCGTTGCTCAAGGTTCTTGGCGAAGCTAAGATCGCCGAGCTTGCTTCGGCCTCTATGG
>JBKKAS010000428.1:0-8588 GCA_046714595.1 Pyrinomonadaceae bacterium
CCACTCGCCAGACGAAGCCACGTTCCACCCGGCTTAGAACAATATCGACGGCAGGAACGCTCCGCGCGGTTCCTGGGAAGCCGACGATCCGACCGCCGTCCTCGGCAACGACGGAGTAAATGTCCGGTCCGGAAAGCATCATCGACATAAAGCCGGCCGCGACCTCAGAGGACGGAAAATCGCGCGGAAAGCTATGTGCGTCGGCGATCGACGAGAATGCCTCGTAACAAATCTTGCCAAGGATCTAAGCGTCTTCGACGCGTCCCGATCGTAAACTCAGTCCAGTTGCCATTCGTTGGGTCTGCATATTTCCTAGCCTCCGCAGGTAAACGCGAAAGATCGTAGCGATTCGTCTCACCCGTGAACAAAAAAAGGGCCCTCTCCTTTCGGAAAGAGCCTCTCCCCCTTGTTCGTTTGTGGAAGTGTCAGCAACTCGTGCTTAGTACCGCTGAATATTCAAGATCGAACCGAGGATCGATCCAAGGATGTTCAGCGCTCCGCCGTTGTTCGTACCGTACTGTTGCCGGCTGTTGTAGCCGTCCTGGTAACCGCGTTGGAAACCCTGCTGGAAATAGTACTGATACTGGCTTCGTTCAACGTAGCTTTGGTACCCATATGTGCCTGAGCGATAAACGCTCGAACCGCCCCAGTTCATTCCGGCGCGTCTGTTGCGGTCGTTACGACCTGCCGCGATGCCCTGCCGATAACCTTGATTTACTGCCTGACGGAGAAGTTCGGCTCCGCGATTGTCCGTGTTGTACCACTGGCCATTTCGGTTAACGCGATAACGGTTCCGCGCTTGCACCGTCTGAAGCCGCTGACGTTCGAGCCGCAGGCGTTCCTGTTCCAGCTTAAACCGATCCTTGTCAGCCTTCTGCTGCATCTTGATGGCCTGTTTCTGATTTTTCGCAACTCGTCCCCATCCCTGCGCCTCGGCATCCATCGTGCCTCCGAGCAGTGCAAAGCCGATGGCCGTCGCACCAACTAAATTCTTTAATTTAAATAATTTCATCTTTCTACTCCCCTTCCCTTTTTCGTTTCTCGACGCTTCCCGAAGGTTCACGTCGCTCGCCTGGCATTCCAGACTCCTTGCGAAAGCAGTAAAAGCATTGCCCGTGCCATAGGCACAGAGGCGTATGTTTTGTTTGGTTTAGAAGAATCTCGGACTTAAAGTCAGCCCGGAATTACACCATACCGTGCAAACTTTAGGCGTTTTCTCGGGTGCCGCGGGTCGTGATAAATTAGGATTTATGGCGATGAAAAGTGCGGGACTCCTGCTCTACCAAACTAAGAACGGCTTACTCGAAATATTTCTGGTTCATCCCGGCGGTCCGTTCTGGAAGAACAAGGACGCGGGGGCCTGGTCGATCCCGAAAGGCGAATTTACCGTTGAACCGCCGCTCGAAGCGGCGAAACGGGAGTTAAAAGAGGAAACGGGGCTTAGCGTTTCCGGTCCGTTTATCGAGCTCACGCCGATAAAGCAGAAAGGCGGTAAATGGGTTTACGCATGGGGCGTCGAAGGCGATGTCGATCCGGAAAAACTAAAGAGCAATACATTCACGATGAAGTTCGCATCAGGCGGATCGCAAGAGTATCCGGAGGTCGATCGCGGCGACTGGTTTTCGGTCGAGGATGCAAAGGAGAAGATACTGGAGTCGCAGGCAAGATTGATCACTGAACTCGCCGGCAAGTTGGCGTACTGACCACTGACTACTGTCTCTCCCCGAACCAGTAACACAATCCGTCCGGTGCAACGACATAAAAAACTCTCCACGACGAACCATCGTTGCGTGTCTCGATCTTGATGTCAGAAGAGATGGTTCCGCTCGTCGGCGGTGATTCATCTTCCGGGGTCGGCGTGTCGGAAGTCATGTCGTTGGCCTTAAATTCCTCGTACACCGCCTCGATATCATCGACCTCGAACGCGCATCCGTCCTGCTCCGGATCGCCGCCGTTTTCGGCCAGACCGATCCGAATGCCGTCTCGTTCAAGCACGGCCGACTGACAAGGAACTTCACTTCGCGACTCCACTCGAAAGCCCATCACGCGCACGTAAAACGGAACAGCCGTCGCCAGATCGCCGACGGGCAAGGTCATATTATCGCCCTGATATCCCCATGCATTTTTGAATATTCCTGACGTCATTTCCGTCGAAAAGGCCCTGATGGTTTCGGATGTTTATTCTAGAGCCAATTCCGCCGCGGGCAAAATCGCGTTGACTTACCTAAGGAAAGCGAGCACGATAGAACATGAATTGAGCTTCGCTTACTCTTTTTTCAGCGTACCCGAATACTTCGGACCAATCCTGACTCGAACAGCCAAGTAACAAGTCAAACCGCTGACTGCGAGTGTCTGACAGATCGACATCGACTGTTTTTAGACAAGGAGCACGAATGTCCGACAAATTAGATCTGATCGAAACGATCGCGAACCAAGACAACTTTTCAACGTTTTCCAGAATTATGGGAACGTCCGGGGCGAATGAAATTTTTGGAGATGGCGGAACTTTTACCGTCCTGGCGCCGACAAACGATGCCTTTGCCAAGCTTCCCGATGCCAAACTGAACGCACTTCTCAACGAGGAGAAACAAATACAGCTGAAGGCCCTTCTTTCCTACCACATCCTCCCCGGGAAAGTAATGGCAGCCAGTTTGAGATCGACAAAAGCGGTTACCGGACAGGAAGTCGTCGTGACCGATATCAACGGAATCAAGATAAACTCGTCCGCTTTGCAAGCGCGAAACCTTGAGGCTTCGAACGGTGTCGTCCACGGGATCGATACAGTACTCGCTCCCTCGACTCACTACGGAGCTCCTAAACCGAAAATCTAAACTAGGAGTACCTTTTCATCGAGCCGTGCTGATCGCCGCCAGATCAGCCGGCTCTCTTTCTGTCTAAAAATTCGCCGGCCGCGGATTTTGGTGACCAGCGCGGCATGAGAGTCAGAACAAACTTCCCTGCGCCTTTTCTGCCGGCGGCTGCTCTTCTGATATCCGTACGTGTGTCTCTTCTGCAAGTATCGGCTGGACGAGACGACGAAGCTCTGTAAACGGTGTGTTGGGATCAAGCCATTTCTCGTAGTCGTATCTATGAATGACCACCGGCATCCGGGACTTGGAATGGATCGGGCGGACGATGTCGTTGGCATCGGTCGTCATGATCACGCCGCACCGTTTGGTTTCGCCTTTGATCACACAATCGCGGGCAATACCGCCGAACGCGAATAGCGGCTCGTAGAATGTGAAAAGGTGACGGCACTTACCACCGTCCCACTCGTAAAATCCGGTTGCCGGGATCAAGACACGATCGGTGCGAAACGCGTCGGCAAACATGTTTACTTTCGTCACGGTCTCCGCTTTCGCGTTTATCGCTCGACGGGGTATGCCGTTGTTGTCTGTGTCCTCGATCGTCCACCAGATATCTTCGGGACGATTGGCGTTATTGATCGCAGTTATCCATTCACCCGGGAAAACCTCGTCTCGCATTTTATATCCGTGAATATCAAAGTAGTCGAGCCCGTCGATCAGATTGAAGTGCTTGATGATGTCGTCGCGAAGAGCCTTCAGTATGTATCGTCCGCACATACCGCGAGGATACCACGGTGCCTAAGCCCGAGAGTAAGCAAGGACGAAGTAACGTGTGTGAACTATTAACTGCGAACTATGAAAGACTTGAGATCTATTAGATTCATCCTGTGCCTATCCGCTCGCCGTTCACAGCTTACCGTTTATGGCTCACCGTTAACGGTTTGACACCCCACCTCACCGGATACAAAATAGAGCCTCAACAGACATCACCCTGGAGGACTTATTTAATGAGCAGCAAGACTGAATCTGCAGAACTAATTCTTAAACTTTATGATCTTCGTCGCGAGGCGAAGATGCGCGAGGCACGTAACTGGATGTTTGGATTTAATCCGACGAACGCCGAGGAAATCGGCAAGACAATGATGGATCCGGAAGTTGGCCCGTACCTCCGCATGGTGCTTTCGTACTGGGACATGGCTGCGGCGCTTGTTAACCACGGAGCGATCGATGCGGATATGTTTTACGATACCGGCGGCGAACACATCGGAGTTTATTCGAAGATCGAGCCGTTCATTGCGGAGCTTCGGACACAGTGGGAGATGCCGGAAGCGTTCTCGCATCTTGAAAAGGTCATCATGGATCGTCCCGACGGCGCCGAGCGAATTCGAAAGACGCAGGAATGGATGAAAATGATCTCCGAACAAATGGCGGCCGGAACTGAAGCTGCCGCGGCAGGATAAGAGCTCTTGGTTGAGAGAAGGCGGATGGCACGAAGGAAGTGTCATCCGCCGGCCGCCTTTTTGACGCCAACATGGTCGTCTGGAACATTGCTTGCACAAACGGTCGGCGTCACGACTCAGTGAATGGTTTTCATTCAGGATCTTACGAACCAAGGGAGGTAACTATGAATAATTTGTTAAGGGGCGGTTTGGCTGGCGCGGCAGCGTATAAATTCGGCGGCGGCATTGTCTCGACCATCCTGATCTTCATACTAGTGTTCTGGCTGCTCGGAAAGTGTTAATCAACGTCTGTGATCCGTATCTCTAGTGACCCCTGCGTACTACGAGAGGTACGGATTACAGCGCGTTTCTTCCTGCCTGGTACACAATAATTTCGACTTTATTTTCCGGTAAGGCGTCTAAACCGTTGGATGCGAAAGATTTCGTGTTCGAAACGGTTTTTGCGGTAATATTCTCGTGCAAAGGTCTGCTAACACGAGTTGATGTTGACGAATTTAACTGATGAAAAGCTGGTCGAACTGGCCGTCTCTAGAGACGCAGAGGCTTTCGGCGAAATCGTTAGAAGATGGGAGCGAAAGATTTTCGCTCTCTGTTTCGGTATGCTCGGTCGCGAAGATGACGCACGCGATGCGGCTCAGGAGACCTTTATCGCGGCGTATCGCAACATATCGAACTTCCGCGGCGAAGCGAAAGTTTCCTCGTGGCTACATCGCATCGCGGTAAATCAATGTCTGACGACAAAACGCAGGGCAAAGACGCGGTCGGAAGAATTCCTGGACGATGAGACGGGCGAGGGCGAGAGGGTGTTTGTGGCACCTGCTCACCGGTCACCGGCCAGAGCGACAGAGCAAACCGAGCGATTCACGATCGTCAGGCAGGCGGTCAATTCCCTCCCGGTCGATCTCAGGCAGGTGATCGTAATGAAGGAATTTGAGGAAATGACATTTCAGGAAATTTCGGAGACGCTCGAGCTGCCGCTCAGCACGGTAAAAAGCCGGCTTTATACGGCGCTTCGGCAGCTGAGAATGAAGCTTGAGCGAGTCCCTCTTGAGATAAGTTAGGTAGACAGAATGAACGACGCTAATTTTTCAGCATGTAAGAACTCATCCGACATCGTGCCGTATATGTACGCCGAGTTGTCGTCGTCGGATAGCTCTGTCTTCGAATCACACCTCCTGGATTGCGGCGAGTGTACCGATCAGTTCGCGGAAATATCAAATGCGCGGTTCGAGGTGTACGAGTGGAAAAAGCTTGAGTTTGACCCGCTCGTAACTCCGGGAATCCGGATCCCTTATGAGAGCGAATCAGCGGTCGGTGTTTCGTGGATCGATAAAGTTCGAGCGGCATTCGGTCACGGCTGGAAAACGCCTGGTCTTGCTTTTGCGGGGATGGCGATCGTGTCGACGCTTGCAGCTGTACTGGTATTAACGCGTGATGACGGAAGCGATATTGCGGCTAATATTAATTCGAACGTCCCCGCGGTCAATACAGCTGGTATTCAGGCATCGGACCCACCGACTCTGGTTCTCGACCGACCCGTCGATACCGTCAAAGGTCTTGAGGTACAACAGCCTGTTCAAATCGAATCGACGACGAAGCCATTGGAGCCGAAACGAACGAATCAAGGTCGAAGGGCAGTGCGTCCCCAAAACATTGATACCATTCCGGCGTCGGCTCGAAATCAACAGCGATCTGTTCCGACACTTAACGAATTTTCCGAGGACGAAGACACCTCGTTGAGACTGGCCGAGTTATTCGAAGATATCGAGACGAGCGACTAGCCAGGACTATTAAAATGAAACACTTAAAACTCTTCCTGTTTATTATCGTCGCTTCGCTTGGTGTTTCGGCTCCGGCCTATACCCAGGACGGACCACCGCCCGAAGATACTCCGAATGATGAACGCCCGGACGGTCGTCGACCGACCCTGCTCGCAGAACTGGGCCTTTCGCCCGATCAGGTTCAGCAAATCAGACGGATCAATCAAGGACGCAGACCCGCCATGATGGAAGCTCAGCGGCGTCTTCGAGAGGCTAACCGCGATCTTGATATTGCGATCTATGGTAATGGCGTAAGTGACGCCGATTTTCAGTCACGCCTCAAGGACTTTCAGTCCGCTCAGGGTGAGGTCGCAAGGCTCAGATTTGAAAGTGAGCTTTCGGTAAGAAAGGTTCTCACGCCCGAGCAGCTCATCCGCTTTCGTGAGCTCCGCCGCAGATTCGCCGAAGCGCGCAAAGGTAACGATCGGGAGCGTCGAATGCAGCGTGGACAGCCGCGGCCGCCGATGCAAGAAGGCCCGTTTCGTCGGCCGGTAAACGACTGACGCAGTTTGCCCACGTCCTCCAGGCAAAAGCAGCCAAGTCCAGCGATGGGCCGGCTGCTTTGCTATTTGGCGTTTTTTCCTCTTCGTTGTAACCTTTATCAATCCCGAAAGTCGCTTGCTTTGTTTGCCCTCAGCTGAATGAATCCACTCGCTAAATTCGTCGACGAGCTTCAGGAAGTAAGCCTGCTTCTCTGGAATGTACTCAGGGGGTTGTTTAGGAGCCCACGTTATCCCGGCGAGATAATTCGGCAGATGGATCTGATCGGAGTCGGCTCGCTTCCGATCGTTCTTTTGACCGGCTTTTTCACCGGCGGCGTTCTTGTTCTCCAGACGTTTCCAACGCTGCTTTACTATGGCGTTCACAACGAAGCGGGTCGCTCGGTCGCAACGTCTCTGATCCGCGAGCTCGGCCCGGTACTCACGGCGCTGATGGTTTCGGGCCGCATCGGTTCGGCAATTTCAGCCGAGCTCGGATCGATGGTCGTCTCGCAGCAGATCGACGCAATGCGCGCGCTCGGAGCCGATCCGGTCAAAAAACTGGTCACGCCCCGCCTGCTGGCTCTTATCGTGATGCTGCCGCTTTTGACAGTGGCGGCGGACGTCTTCGGCATCATCGGCGGGGGAACGGTAGCTTCGTACATCTTCGATCAGGACATCAACGTTTTCATCAACTCGGTTCGAAACGGTATTACGACAGAAGACATAATCGGCGGAGTGATCAAGCCCTTTTTCTTCGGCCTGATCATCGGCGGTATTGCTTGTCATAAAGGTTTGAGTACGACCGGCGGCACGGTAGGAGTCGGACGATCGACGATCAACGCCGTCGTTCTGGCGTCGATCTGGGTGATCATTTTCGACTTTTTCCTCGCGAAAGCGATCCAGACGGTTCTTGGGGTCGGCATCATTTAGAGTCTATACTTCGACAATTATGTTTTCCTCGCAGGATACCGAAGTCATCACCCCCGATGAACCACTCGATGAACCACTCGAACCGATGGACCTCGAAGACCCGGTAGACGAGCCGGAGCGAACGATGCCGGCGATCGAGTTTCGCGACGTCCATCTGGCGTTCGACGACACTACGGTCCTCGACGGCGTGAGCTTTACGGTTCGGCGCGGTGAAACCAAAATGATCCTTGGCCGCAGCGGCGGCGGCAAATCGACGACGATCCGGCTTATTTTGGGGCTCCTCAAACCTGACTCGGGTCGAATCTTCATAGACGGCGAGGATATTACGGACTACACGGAAGAGGAGATGATGGTGGTTCGACAAAAGATCGGGATGGTCTTCCAGGAAGGGGCCCTCTTCGATTCGCTATCGGTGTATGAGAACGTTGCCTATCGTCTTCGGGAGCAGGGCGTAATGGACGAGGATGAGGTCGAACTCGAAGTTCGCCGTATGCTCCGGTTCGTCGATCTGGAAGACGCCATCGATAAAATGCCCGACGAGCTTTCCGGCGGAATGCGTCGGCGCGTCGGGGTCGCCAGGGCCTTGGTCGGAGATCCTGAGATCGTCTTGTTCGATGAGCCTACGGCAGGACTCGATCCGCCAACTGCCCGCACGATCTGCGAGCTGGCCATCAAGCTTCGCGACCTGCAAGACGTCTCGTCCATCTTTGTTACCCACGAAATGAATAACGTCCGCTACCTGTCGTCCGAGTACGCTACCGTTGATGGCGAAGGCCACGTTATCTATGAGAAGGAAGGCGAGAAGCTTTGTTTGATAAACACTGAAGTGATAATGTTTCGGGATGGAAAAATAATCTTTAGCGGGTCCGACGAACGGCTGCGTTCCAGCGACGACCCCTATATCCAGCGGTTCATTCACGGAAAATAGGACTCGAAATAAACCATGGTGGAAACCAGGAAAACACTGACGTTCAGCAAACTTCGTGTCGGCATATTCATGCTGGTCGGCCTCGCCGTCCTCGGCTTTCTGATTTTGAATTCAAGCGGCGAATTCAATCCGTTCGAGAAAAAGATGCGCTTGAAGGCCCG
>JBKKAS010000429.1:0-4684 GCA_046714595.1 Pyrinomonadaceae bacterium
AAATTTTCAAAAGAGTGGAAGAGACGATATCGAAGTATCGTCTTTCAGAGAGCGGTGATACGTTCTCGAAAACCTACGCGTGTCCGCTGTTCGAGAAAGGAATCGGCTGCCTTGTTCACAAGGAGGGAAAGCCCCTCCCGTGCATCGCACACGCGTGTTACGAAAACAAAAAAGATCTTCCGCCCGACGAACTGCTCGCCGAACAGGAGGCCCGGGTTGAAAAGCTAAACGAACTTACCTATCGAAAACGCGCGGAGTGGCTTCCGCTGCCGCTCGCAATACGAAGTACGAATTACGAATGACGGATTACGAATGACGGCCTTAGCACCAAAGGTGCGGCGTAATCTAGCTAGGGGCAACGCCCCTGGAAAAGGAAACGACGAAGCACTGAGCCGCAACGCGGCGTGGTAAAAACAGCGCGAGGTCGGCAATTCCAATTACTACGCACCGTTGGTGCTTCATTCGATTTGGGCCGATATCCCAGGGGCGTTGCCCCTGGCTAAATTACCGTCGCACCTTCGGTGCTTATTCGGTTGTCACGAATGATTAATGTCTTCCATATATTGATTCGGCGGTATACTGCAGGCACGACGTTATGAAGCTGTTAGTCCTAGTAATTGTCCTTTTCTTCATACCCGTGACCGCGTCGTTCGCTCAGTGTCCGACGATCAGAGTGGTCGGCCCGGACCACGTGATGAATCCGGGTGAGGAGATAAAGTTTCGGGTAGAAGTTGGGACGACGGGGCCGTTGGAATACTTGTGGACGACCAGCTCTGGCAAAATCGTCGAGGGTCAGGGCACGTCCGCGATTGCTGTCGAGTCGGATAAAAACTGGGATGGCTTTCACATAACGGTTACCGTCGAAGTCAAGGGACTTCCGATCAATTGTGAGAAGGTGATGTCCGAAACCGCGCTCATCCAGGATCTCGGGCACTGGGATTGGGACATCGCTGCCTACGGAGTGCTGAAACCAATTGACGAACGCTCGCGACTAGATCTGTTCTTTGCCGAGCTATCGAACAATCCGTCGAACAGCGGGTTGATCATTTTGCGAATACTGCCAAACGGGCGGCGCGACATAAGAAATCGGAGACTGCAATTTATTCTCAAGCACGCGAAGTATAGAAGTTTTGACCGAAGCCGTCTCTGGTTTGCACTTGAACCGGCTGACCGTGAAGTGACCATACCAGTGAGAATCCCGCCCGGAGGCGACATGCCTCCCTGCAAGCACTGCGTGATTATAAAAATCGACGATTCTAAAAAGTAAAAAAGCGGTGACCTTCGATAAGCCGCCGCCTTCTGCTTTCTGCCTACTGCCTACTGCCTACTTCTTATTTGATCTCCAATTCAAACGGCAGCATCAACATCGCCTCGCCGCGCTTCATTCGGTCGAAGAGCTCGGCGTATCGAAACATGCGACGCATGTCCGCAGGCAGCGAGTCTGCGAGGGCCTGCTGGGCCTTTTGCTCGGCGGTAGTTTGCGTCTCTTCCGGATCGCCAAATAGCGTTTCGAAGAACGGCCGCGGCGCCGGCAGCACGACACGCTTAACGTCCTTGTCCGCCGGAAGATTAGCGAGCTCTTTCGCAATGTCGATCGCTTTTTCAAGACCGCCGAATTCGTCTATCAACCCGTTAGCTTTTGCTTGTGTTCCGGTCCAGACGCGTCCCTGCGCAATGGTGTGTACTTCTTCGTTCGCCTTGTTCCGTCCTTTTGCGACCTTCGGCAGAAAGTTGTTGAAGTAGATGTTGTTCGCACCTTCCTCCATCTTCGTCCGCTCTTCCGAAGTCCATTTTTCCGTTTCGCGAAAGATACCCGAATTCTTGCCGCGCATGATGTACTCATTCGTGATGCCCAGCCAATCGTAAAAACCCTTCACGACCGGCTTGCCCATGAACACGCCGATCGAACCCGTGATGGTCGATGGTTCGGCGACGATCTTGTTCGCGTTGCAAGCGATGTAGTAACCGCCCGACGCGGCGACGTCGGACATCGAAACGACGACCGGCTTTTTCGCTTTCGCATTTTCGAGCGCGTACCACATTAGATCCGACGCCAGCGCGGATCCGCCGGGCGAATCGACACGCAGCACTATCGCCTTGATCGATGTGTCATTCGCGGCGTTGTTCACCGCGGCGACAACCGTGTCCGATCCAACCATCGAGCCGCCGAACGGACCGTCGTTCGACTTCCCGATATTGATCGCACCGGATGCGTAGATGATCGCGACACGCTCGCCATTGCTCAGCCCGAGCGAGTCGGACGGGATCTCTCGGTATTCGCCACCACGGATCGTCCGCAGCGTGTCGTCCGCCTTGTAGCCGAGCCGGTTCTTTAAGTCTTCGTAAACCTGTTCTTCGTAGAGAGCGTCGTCGATCAGGCCGAGCTCTTTCGCCTGGCCCGCGTTGTACGGCGCGTTGTCGATCAACGCCTTTACATCCGCGACAGATTTCTTTCGCGACTCCGCGATACCGCCCGTGAAGCGACCGAAATACTCGTCGAGGACGGCGTTGATAACTTCGCGCTGGCCATCGCCCATTTCTTTGCGCGTGTACTGGTCCGGAGCGTTTTTATATTTCGGACCGATCTGGATGACGTCGGCCTCGATTCCTAGTTTGTCGAGCGACCCCTTGTAGAACATCGCCTCCGCCGCAAAGCCGTTGATATACAGATCGCCCGGCGGCGGAACGAATATCTTATCGGCGGCGGTCGCGATGTAATACTCGCGATTCATTCCGATCTCCATGTACGCGTAGATCGGCTTGCCGGATGTTTTGAAGTCCTTGATGGCGTCGCGCAGCTCGTCGGCTTTTCCCCAGCCGATACCGGGGAAATTGATGTCGAGCAAGACCGCCTGGATGCGGTTGTCGATCTTCGCTTTGCGAAGCTGGGTGAGCAGGCTGGTAAACGACTGCCCCTGGTTGATCCCGATCGCCTTCGCAAGCTGATCTTCGGGAACGTAGTCGGGAAGACTACCTGAGACGTTCAGGACCAGGACGCTATTGTTGGGAACGCTGGGCCGTCCGAGCGAGTCGGCCACTAAGACGACCGCGAGAATGCCGACGACCAGGACCGCGAAAATGATCCCGCCGAGTATCAGCAGAACCTTCGATGTTTTTGACATTGCCATGACGTAAGAATAGTTCGAATAAAGTGCTTATTAAAATCCAGGGCCGAAATATCGGCCGATTATTCTACGTCCTCGGACGCAAAAAAGTTTATGTAGTTCACGCTCTGCGTCAGGTGCGGCCTTAGCTTTTCCGATATCAAACGTCTATAATCTTAACCTTTTAGGACCAGTTTCATTTGGTTTTGCAGCATACCGATGGCTAAGAAAGGATCAGTTCTCGTCTGCGATGACGAAGAGATAATGCGCGACGTGCTCGAGACAATTCTCTCGGGTGCAGGCTACAAGGTGGAACTTTCACGCACGGGCGAAGAGGCTCTCGAGGCCTATTCGCAAAAATCTTACGACATCGTGTTGATGGACGTTTCGATGCCGGGAATGGGCGGCCTTACCGCACTCGAGGAATTGATCAAGCTTGACCCCGAGGCCGTCATTCTCATGATCACCGCGTACGCGACGTTCGATACTGCGATATCGGCGTGGGAGAAGGGAGCGGCCGGTGTTATTCGAAAGCCCTTCCAGAACGAACAGATCCTCGCCTTTGTCGCAAAAGGAATAAAGAGCCGTCGAAAGGAAGAAGAACGACAGGTGCTTCGGCAGGTGATGACGAGATCGGTCAGCCGCGACGCGATAATCGGACGTTCGGAGAAGATGGAGGATATCTTTCGTCTTGTCGAGCGCGTCGCTCCGGCCCGCTCGACTGTTCTGATCACCGGCGAAAGCGGAACTGGAAAGGAGTTGATCGCAAAGGCGATCCACGAAGCGAGCCCGCGCACCGACTGTCCGTTCGTGGTCGTAAATTGCTCGAACATCCCATCGGAGCTATTAGAATCCGAGCTGTTCGGTCATACGAAGGGAGCGTTTACAGGAGCGGTCGCGGCTAAGAAGGGGCTTTTCGAAGTAGCCGACACGGGCTCGATCTTTCTCGATGAGATCGGAGACCTACGCCCCGAGACACAGGTCCGTCTGCTCCGCGTGATCCAGGAACGGGAATTCACGCCACTTGGAGACACGACCCCGGCCAAGGTCGATGTACGGATCATCGCCGCGACCAACGTCGATCTAAAGGATGCCGTCAAGACCGGCACGTTTCGAGAAGATCTGTACTACCGTCTATCCGTGGTTCCGATCGAGCTGCCCGCTTTAAGGCAGCGGCCGGAAGACATTTTGCCTCTCGTAAAGCACTTCATCAGAAAATATAACGCCGAGAATCTGCGGACGATCTCCGAGAACCTCTCGCCGACTGTGTTATCGCTGCTCGAGAATTATCATTATCCGGGAAACGTTCGCGAGCTTGAGAATATTATCGAACGAGCGGTAGTTATCGCGACGACCGACGAGCTCACAGTCGAGTGTTTGCGGCCCGAGGTCCGTGATCCGACGCTTGCTTTCGAAATGATGCAGAAGGCGGTGGGCAAATCGGCAAACATCGATATCGGCCGGGGCGTGAATTTCTACGACGAGGTTAAGCGGTTCGAGATCGATCTGATTCGCCGCGCCCTTGATCAAACCGGCGGACACCAGTCGCGCGCCGCTCGCCTGCTTGGGCTAAACGCCAC
>JBKKAS010000430.1:0-3049 GCA_046714595.1 Pyrinomonadaceae bacterium
GTATACAGGACATGGGTGCTGCCGGGTTGACGTCGTCGTCTGTCGAGATGGCCGCACGCGCCGGAACCGGACTAGAGCTCGACCTTACGCTCGTCCCTCAACGCGAAACCGGCATGACGGCTTACGAAATGCTGCTGTCCGAATCGCAAGAGCGCATGCTGATCGTCGCCCGCACCGGACGCGAAAAAGAGGTCGTCGAGATCTTCAACAAATGGGATCTCGACGCGGTCGTTATCGGCAAGGTCGTCGAGGGTGACCGTTTGAAGATCTTTCATCACGGGAAGCTCGAAGCGGACCTGCCGGTCAAGGCGCTGACCGATGATGCACCAAAGTACGAGCGGCCGATGGTGGAGAGTCCCAAGTCCCAAGTCTCGAGTCCCAAGGTTTCGGCGAAGCTCACAGACGGGCGGAGACAAGAAACCGGAGACAAGAGACCAGAGACTAGGGACCTGGGACTTGGGACTAGAGACTTGGGACAGGCTTTGCGGGCTTTGCTCGCTTCGCCGAACATCTGCTCGAAACATTGGGTATACGAGCAGTACGACACGATGGTCAGGACGAACACGGCGGTTTTGCCGGGGGCCGACGCGGCGGTGATCCGCGTCAAAGAAACTCGCCGTGCGGTCGCGATGTGCCTGGATGGGAACGGTCGATACGTTGCCGTCAATGCACGAGAAGGCGCCAAACTCGCAGTCGCCGAAGCCGCACGCAACGTTGTCTGCGTGGGTGCGAAACCGATCGCAGTGACGAACTGTTTGAATTTTGCGTCGCCGGAGCGGCCCGAAGTGATGCGTGCATTCTCGGACGTGATCGATGGAATTAAAGAGGCTTGCGAGATGTTCGAGACGCCGGTCGTTTCGGGTAACGTATCTTTCTATAACGAGACCGAAGGCCGCGGCATTTTGCCGACACCGACGATCGGGATGATCGGATTGATCGAAGACACGCGAAAAATAATCACTCACGGGTTTAAAAAAGAAGGCGATATCATTGCGCTCTTGGGCGTGACGAAAAACGACCTCGACGCCAGCGAATTTGCGCAAACGGTTGTTGGCCTGACGACTGGTGCGTCGATCGAGGCCGGCCGTGTACCGGCGCTCGATCTCGAGCTTGAGAAGCTTGTCCAGGACACTTGCTTGAAACTTGCGGAAGGAATGCTGCTTCGCTCGGCGCACGACTGCTCGGACGGCGGGCTTGCGGTCGCGATCGCTGAGAGCTGTTTTTCTTCACTCGCGCGTCATGTCGTCGGGGCGGACATCTCACTTGAGTCTTCGGGACTTTCCAACGAGGCCGTGCTCTTCAGCGAATCGCCATCGCGAATCGTGATCAGCCTCGCTGCGGAGAATCTGGAAAAAGTAACGGATCTCGTTGGCGATTGTCCGTTCGCCGTTATTGGCCAGGTTGGTGGCGACGTGCTTCGAATTTCCATCGAGGGTAACGAGATTGTCTCCTCGGCGGTCATCGACCTCCTATCCAGCTGGGAAACGTCGCTCGAAAAGCGGCTCGAGTCCGGCGTAGCCGCGACCTCTAAATAGTCGCGGGCGTCGCCAACGGCGACTAAAAGACTGTAGAGGTCTGATAGGCGATCCGGTGAGTACGCTCATTCCAACCGCGCAAATGATAGATTTGAATGAGAATGACCGCCGGAGTTTATCTTCACATTCCTTTCTGCAAATCCCGCTGCTCTTACTGCGATTTTGCGACAGACGTTTATCGCGATTCAGACGCGGTCGAGCGGTATGTTTCGGCGTTGTGTTTCGAGATAGATCGGTTTGAAGAAGCGAATCCAAAATCCAAGATCCAAAATCCAAAATCGGCTGACACTATTTACTTTGGCGGTGGGACGCCTTCGCTTCTGTCTCCCAAACAAGTCGGAAAAATACTGACCGCCGTTAACGCCAGGTTCGAGGTCGATCGCTCCGCCGAGATCACGATGGAGATGAACCCTGCAACGGTGACGGCGGAAACACTCGCCGGTTACCGGGCACTTGGAATTAACCGCGCGAGTTTCGGCGTGCAGACGTTTGACGATCGAGCCTTGAAGCTGCTCGCCCGCGGGCATGATGCGAGCGACGCGCGTGAGACGCTCAGGCTGCTTCGTGAATCGGGTTTCGTGAACATCAGTTTTGATCTTATCGCCGGCTTGCCCAACCAGACCCTCGATCAATGGAACGACAACTTGCGACAAGCGGTTGCAATGCAACCCGAGCATCTTTCGCTTTACCTGCTTGAGATCCACGAAGGCACACCGCTCGCCGAGCAGATCCGCTCCGGCCGACAGCCGTTGCCCGACGACGATCTGGCGGCCGAAATGTACGAGTTGATGATCGAGACGGTTGTCGCGGCCGGTTACGAGCAATACGAGATCTCGAACTTTGCGAAGCCGGGTTTTGAATCGCGCCACAATTCGAAATACTGGCGGCTCGAACCGGTTTATGGCTTTGGTGTGTCGGCCCATTCGTTCGACGGCGCCCAAAGATATTCGAACGAGCGTGACACTGCGCGATACGTCGAGCAGATCACGACAACGGGCACCGCCGAGGTAACTCGCGAAGCCATCGAAGCCGAGTCCGAGTTTGTTTTTCTCGGCCTTAGGTTGAACGAGGGCGTCGGGCTGGATGAATATCGCGAGTTGTCGGGCAGGGATCTGATGGAAAGATACGACGACGAGATCAAACGGCTTACTGAGACCCAACTGATCGAATTGTCAGAAAATCGGCTGAAGCTGACTCGCCGAGGCATGTTGTTTTCAAACGAAGTTTTCGCCGAATTTGTATGAAGCTTGTCCTGACGTTCTTTCTGCTTGCCGTGTCCGCCGTCGCCCAACCGCTGCCGAAGGTCGCTCGCGAGTTCCGAGCTGTCTGGATCGCGACGGTCGATAATATCGATTTTCCAACAAAGAAAGGGCTCTCCCCAGATCAGCAAAAAGCGGAACTGACAGACGCGCTCGAGCTGGCAAAAAAGTTGCGGCTTAATGCCGTCATTTTTCAAGTGCGGCCGATGACCGATGCGGTCTATCGATCAAGGATCGAGCCATGGTCGGAATTCC
>JBKKAS010000431.1:0-2329 GCA_046714595.1 Pyrinomonadaceae bacterium
CGTGAGATCACATTTGAGTCGGCGCGTTTCGCCGGCGGCGGTTCCAACGTTGTGATCGCCGGTACGAAAGCGATCACCGATGATGGAATAAACAACTTGTCGATCGACGGCCGCGTAAATCTCAGTCTGCTAAACGCGTTTCCGCAGATCGCGGCGACGGACACTTTCTTTGGCGGCTTTGCGAATGTTGCGATCCGTCTCGCCGGTGTGGATCGTACGGCACGTGTGTCGGGAACCGCAACGCTCGAGAATGCTGCGGTCGCGACCTTCATCGGATCAAGCCGTCTGACATTTGATCGCTTAAACGGCCGGATCTTGTTCTCTTCGGATCAGGCGCAGATCGCCGACCTTCGCGGCTACCTTGGCGGTGGCGCGTTTACGGCGACCGGTGGTGCTCTTTTCGGCGAAGGCCTGAACATCGATTCGTTCCGTGTTGCTCTGGACGGTAATAATGTCACGGTGCCGCTTCCCGAGGATTTTATTACGACCGGCGATGCTAAGCTTGAGATAACCGGAAGACGCGATCCGCGGAGCGACATTCTCGGAGTTCAGATCGCGGGGCGAATACTTGCTCGGCGAAGTTTGTACACAAAGGACATTGAGCTTGCGAATATTGTCGGCGCGCGGCGAGAAGGCTCGCTCTCGTCCGGACCTTCGATCATACGCGCACCGCGTTTCGATCTGACTATCGAGGGCCGCGATGCGCTGATCGTCCGCAACAACATCGCCGATCTGACGGCCTCGGTTTCGCTGCGTCTAACAGGAACGACGGAGAATCCGCAGATCTCAGGCAGGATCAGTGCGAATAGCGGAACCGTTTTCTTTAGAAAGGACCGCTACATCGTGCAGCGGGGAGTTTTAGAATTTCCGCCCGATACTGCCATTGAGCCGATCATAAATCTGCAGGCCGAATCCGAGATCGGCGGCTATCAGGTTTTCGTGAACTTGTCCGGGCCGCTGACCGACACCGAGTTGTTGAATGCCACCGTGCGCTCGAGCCCGGCGCTTCCGCAGGCCGATGTGATCTCGCTGATAACGACTGGAAATCTTTCGAACACGGAATCGGGGATCCCGACACTCGCGCAGACCGGCCTGAATACAGCCGCCGAGATCCTGACCGATACGATAATCAATAACCCGGCACGCAAGGCGACCGACCGGCTGTTCGGCCTGAACGTCTTCGAGATCGATCCGATAATTTCCGGACAGCGTCTGAACCCGTCGGCGAGACTGACCGTCGGGCGGCAGATAAACAACAATTTGCGTGTGACGTACGCAACGAACCTGTCGCAGGATCAGAACCAGGTTCTCGCGCTTGAGTATCGCGTTTCGAACAAGCTTTCGTTCGTTGCCCAGTACGAGCAGCGAAGCCTGAGCAACGTTACGCGAAACCGTGACAATTTCAGTTTTGAAGTTCGCTTCAGGCGAAGGTTTTAATTTTAGTTGGCGCGTCTAGCGCGTTTTCTTTTCGAGAGAGGAATGGAACCAGCAGGGTTGATAAAACAGTACAAGCGAATATTGCTATGTCTTTATTCTGTGTTCGATTCCGTGTATTCCGTGTATTCCGTGGTTACCGGAATTAAAAGAAAACCACTGAACACACTGAGACACACGGAACTGTTTGGCATCGCGTTGTCGCTTGGCCTGATCCTCGTTCCGTCTGCACTCGCCCAGAACCAATTCGAAGGCCGACCGATCGCCGACGTCATGGTTACATTCGAAGGAGCGGACAAGAGCGTTTCCGCTAACGAAAATTTTCGAATGATCGCCCGCGAAGCTCTCGGGGCGGATTACTCGGCTGTCAAAGTGCGCGAGGCGATCGAGAAGCTTTATGCAACCAAGCAGATCGCGTCCGTGATAGTGGAAGCAAACGAGACCCCGGCCGGCGTCGTCGTTCGTTTTATCGTTCGGCGCAAAACCCAGGCGCAACGGGTAACGGTAGAATTGCCCGAGGATGACGAATCGAAAATTACCGAGCAGGAATTACTGTTCAGGTTGAACCTGCTGGACGCGGGCATGGCGATCACCGAACAAACCCTGCAAAATAATGCGGACGTGATCCTGGAATACTTACGCGATCGCGGGTTCTTCAAAGCCGAAGTCACTTATACTCAGCGGCCGCTCGAGAGCGAAACCGAGGTCGGTGTCACGTTTCGCGTCACGCCCAACGCCCAGGCGACTGTCGAGTCTTTCAACATCAACATCGCCGGGTTCGACACCGCCAAACTCCTCGACGAAATAAAACTAAAAAACGGCAAGCCGTTTTCGCGACAGGCGCTCACGGACGACGTTGAAACTATTCGCGATGTTTTGCGCCAAAGCGATTACC
>JBKKAS010000432.1:0-7199 GCA_046714595.1 Pyrinomonadaceae bacterium
GTGACGAACGTGGGCACGCTGATCTCGCCCATGACGAGAGCACAATACCTGACCAACGCTGTGCCGAAGCCGCTCCAGCTTTTCTCGCATTCGGACCAGGTGGCGCAGTATCAAACCAGCGTTTCGAATACGCAGGTGTTCACCGGATGGGGTGGCCGGATCGCCGACACCATGACCATGGGCCAGAACCCGAACGGCCTAATTCCGATGATCACATCTATCAGCGGTGCGCAACTCTTCACTGCCGGACAGCAGACGTTGCCGATGGCGATCGCGAACGCAGGAACCGGCTTGAATCAGGTATTGAATCCGCAGGGATTCAATACGACGGCGCCGTCCGTTGCTCGCAGAAACGCGTTCAACCAACTGCGCACCGTCGATCTCGAATCAAACTTCGTGGCGGCGGCCAGCCATCTGACGGACCTGGCGATCAATGCGAACGATCAGCTCCAAACATTCCAGGAAGTTACCGTTACTTTTCCTAATACGGGCCTTGGCAATCAGCTCAAACAAGTAGCTCGACTGATAAAGAAACGCACCGATCTAAACGTCAACCGGCAGATCTTCTATTGTCAGCTTGGCAGCTTCGATACGCACAATGGCGAAATCGTAGCGCAAGGCAACTTGATCACGCAGTACAGCCAGGCGGTGCGGGCGTTCTACGACGAAATGGGCCTCCTTGGTTTGAACAACGATGTAACGACCTTTACTCTTTCCGATTTCGGTCGCACATTTAACCCGACGGGAACCGGTGCCGTCGTCGGTACGGACCATGCCTGGGGAAATCATATGTTCGTCACCGGCGGCAGTGTGGCCGGCGGCAACTTCTATGGCAGCCTGAGACCGGATGGCATGGGAAATCTCTATCCGACGCTCGTAAAGGGCGGTCCGGATGATTCTGACGGCGGAACCGCACCACGCGGACGCTGGATCCCGACAACGTCGGTCGACCAGTACGCCAACACCATCGCGAAATGGTTTGGTCTGCCGCAAGACACAGCGACGCTTGAAGCGGTTTTCCCAAACCTTAATAACTTCCCGATACCGAGCTTGAACTTCTTACCGTAAATTGTTCGAGTAGTTCTTTGTGGGCCTCGTCGGTTAATGATCGGCGAGGCCTTTTTCTTGAACTTTGCTGCGTGTGAACCTACACTCTATGTAACCGTGAACCTGCCTACTTACCTAACCTTTGCAAGGATCGTTATCGTGCCGCTGCTGGTCGTCGTTTTGCTGACGCCCGTCGCCGAGCAATGGATCGGGGTCAGCAGTTACGCACTGGCGATCGTGATATTTTTAGCGGCATCGTTGACGGATATACTCGACGGCCATCTCGCTCGCCGGCGCAATCAAGTATCCACGCTTGGTAAGTTCCTCGATCCGATAGCGGATAAACTACTCGTGTCCGCGGCGCTCATTGTTCTCGTCGAAAAGCAGCTCGCTCCGTCGTGGGCTGTCGTGATCATTCTCGGGCGCGAATTTATCGTGACCGGACTGCGGTCGGTGGCCGCTGCCGAGGGAATCGTCATCCAGGCCCAGAGTATCGGCAAGCTAAAGATGTGGGCACAGTGTATTGCCATCGTCGCCCTGCTTGTCGCGGCGGCTAACGGCAACCCGCCCGTTTCGAACTTTGGGCTCGATTATCCTTTAATTCGCTTCTGGGAAGTCGCCGAGGTACGCACCGCGTTCGCAAACCTGACGTCGATGTCACTGACCGCTAACGATTGGAAAGTTATTGGCTATCTCGTCGGACGCGGAGCGCTGTGGGTTTCCGTTATCACGGCGTGCTGGTCGATGTACGATTACTTCGCGTACTTTTTCCGGGAAAAACAGAAACCCGCGAAAGTTTAGAGTTCACGGTGTTCCGTTTACCGTTTTGTTCGGAAGCGGGTTCACTGAGTTCCACGCTTTGGTGTGCTTCATGTCGCCAATGGCGACAGACCTATAAAGTGGTCGCCCTTGGCGACGGGATCTCCCGATGAAAAACGTGGCGTTGCAGGCGGGACGCCTGCGTTCCGGTCCGGTGACTAATGCCTCGGCTCATCCGAGACGAAAAAGAACTCCCCCGTCCCATCGTAAGTCCGGAGCATCCGCGCCACCTCATCAAAGCGAAAAGGTCTCGCACCGCGGCGGCCGAATACCGCTATCTGGTTACCGCTCTCATCCACCGCACGGTCGCGATCAAGTCCTTTGGAAATAGCAAGAGCCTCGCCCTTCGTCTTAAACGTCGCGATTACTTTCGGTACGGGACGCGGACTAAACCCAGCGTACTCGGGCATCGTCTCGGGATCTGTTAATTGCAAAACCTTCAGGCCGTTCTTGCCATCGGCAACATACGCGTAGAGGCTTGCGTTCGTCATCGCTACCTTGACCGAGCGCGCGTCATTCAGTTTTCCGTCATCATTGAACGCCAGCTCGAGTCGCGGCGATTCAGGTCGTTCGATATCGACGATAGCAAGACCATCCTCGCCGTTCGCGATATAGGCGTAGGTTCGGGCGAGATAGATATCGTGAGCGTGTCGAAGTGGAACGTTGGCCGATTCGATCCGGCGGACCTCGCCTTTGGATTGTAGTTCCCGGATATCCAGAACGTGCATTCCGTCCGCGTCCACGACGAACGCGTACAGGAACTGCACGCCGACGGACTTCGGAGCATTGAATGAAACACGCGACGTGATCTTCGGCTGAAGCGGAGTCGAAATATCAACGATGATCAACTCGCTCGGTGTCGTGATGTATGCAAAGTTGCCGGCGATAATGATGTTCCCCGCACCAGTGAGTGCTCCGCCGGGATTGAACGTAAGCGCACGGCTCAAAAAATTATTCCGCGGGTCGCCGTCAAGCAGCGTCGCCGCGTTCACGAGGATCATGCCTTCGTGCTTGTCTGCCACAAAGATGTAAGCGTAGAGCGGATGGATCGGCTGCTCTTCATTTATTACCGGACTCGGCTTACCGCTGTTGACGGCCTCGGTGTGTAACTTCACCGCTTCATCGGGCGGCACCTGCGTCAGACTGCCGTCGTCATTGCGCACCGTACGCCATCGTGCCGGATCGACGGCGAGTGTCGATGGCGCGGCGACCGCCGTCGCGTACCTGGTTCCGACATAAAATCTTTGACCGAGCGGCGACACCGGAGCCGTCACGATGCGTTCCGAAAATCCCTTGTGATCGATCTGCGCAACGTCGTAAACCCGCAGCCCACCCTTACCCGCCGCGACATAGGCGTACTCACCCCGAACCTGAACCTGTAAGGCCTCCGGCCGGCCTTTGTTTTCGTAATACTCATCGAGCTCGCGACCATCCGCCACGAATTTATCGAAGTTGTTTTTATAAGCGAGGCGGTGCAGATTGCTTCCGTAAACCGCCTGCGGCTCGGTGTGTTCGGTGACGGCGACCGCTTCGAGCGCTTCACCGGCTGCGACGAACACATAACGGCCCATGAAATTTACAAAGTTCGTGCCCTGCAGCATGACTTGAGCAAGCCACGCATTGTTATCTTTGTCTTTTGAAACGTGACAGTCCGAACACGATTGCGTTTCTTTTCCGCGAACTGTGTGCGGCACGTGGGTGTTAAATGCCTGGCCGGAAAATCCCTCAGCCGATACCGTCTGCTGCTGATTATAGATCCACTCTCGATTCTGATTTCGCGAGCTCACCAACACGGCCGAGCTCGAACGAACGGGCGCGACCGTGTGCCCGGTAACAGTCCCGTCCTTGCCGAGCATAAAAATATCGTCGCGGATAACCTGGTAATTGTAAGACGTAAAGTTGCGCGAATCGCCGCCCTCGTTATGACGATTCGGCATTTTGCGATTCGATTCCATGCTGAGATGGCAGCCGAAGCAACTCGTCACCCACGATGTGTGGCACGCGTAGCACGTCATGCTGTTCTCGCGGTGCGCCATCTTCTCGTTGCCGACGCTGGCGTCGCCCCACGTAGCGTTGTCCTTCTGCATCGTCTTCGCGTAAGCACTCTTTTCGTTGTAGTCGGGATTGCCGGGCGTAACGGTGTCGGCCGTTTGCTTAACGCGCCACCATCGCCCGGGTTCGACTATTGAGTTTTGTACGACGTCGCCCTTCTTCAATTCGATCTCGTTTCCGCTGGCGTCTTTTCGCTTTGTATCGCGGGCAATGATCTCCATCACGGCCACGCGCTTTCCATCAGCTCCTCGGAAGCGCAGCCGCGTCAGATCGCGGCCGATCAAAGGTTTATTCGCCCGTTCACGCTGGGTGATCTCGTTCTTGCTCTCGGGGGCGAGCGCGGCAACGCCGCTGGTGATACCGCTTGCGCGGCTCCGAAGTGAACCGTGACAATCTACACAGCCGACCTCCACGGCGGCTCGCGGCTCGTTATAAAGAATGCCGGTGCCATGAGCGTCTTGCCGAAAATGACAGTCGGCGCAGTGCATTCCTTTTTCGAGATGGATGTCCTGCAGATGCACGGCTTTTCTAAACTTCTCCGGATCGCTCGACGCAACCACGCGATCATCCGCATCGAGCAGATTCCCTTTCCGGTCTTTTTTGTAGACCTTCCTGAACATCCAGCCGTGGCCATGCGTGTCGGCAAACTGCACCGACTTCAGCTTGCTATTAAAGATGTCGGTTCCCGTCTGCTCGAGAAAGATCGAGTCCGACCACAGTCCGCGCAACGAGGCCCCTTCCGGATTCTTGTTTAGTTTGCGTACCTCATCAGCCTGGCTCGGGATTATCTGCCGGTCAGCCGGATACATATGTTTCCCGTCGGATTCGTTGTCCCACCATGTCTGTCCGAGGTATGTCGCGACCATGTTCGTTCCCGGGTGCATGTGGCAGGTCATGCATTGAGTCGTCGGAATTCGCGAAGTGAATTGATGCTTGATCGGATGGCCGGACTGGTTCTTAGGAATGCTTGTATCAGCCGACTTCGACATTCCCTGATTCCCCGCGGACGCGTACGAGCCGGCCGCGGTCACACTGGTATCGTTAGCGTAGATGACGTGGCAGGCGGTGCAGCCGGCAGAACGATAATCGCCGGCATGATCGTTCGTCCCGAGAAAGTTCAGCGTCGGATCCATCAGACGCGTTTTCTGGATGCCGAGAAAAACCGGATCGGTCCGGTTGTTCGTACCCAGACCGCGCTGGCTCAGGCCTTTGTCAGGCTTGCCGCCCTCTTCTTCCTTGTCCGGAAGCCCGACCTCGAGCCGACGCTTCCCGCCGCGCTCAAATACGCGCAAGATATTGCCCGGCTGCGAAATTTCCCACCGCGACAGCGGATCAAGAAACGGCAGGTGACCCTTTAACGCCTGCTCTTCTCGCGTCGGCTCGGGAACCTGAAAGAGCGTCCGTGGATTTCCCTCGCTGTCGTAACTTTCACCAAACCGCGCATCTTTGATCGGGAACGATCCGTTATTGTAGAGTGCCGCGCCCCACAACATCGCGCCGTGCGCCATCATACTCCGCGATACTTTGTGATTCTCGTCGGTGTGACATTCTCCGCAACTTTGAGCAACAACGCGAAAGTCGCCGGGATTGATGAAGCGGACAAACTGGGAACTCTCTTTCGCGATTAGCGTGTTTGTCCGCTCAGGGTTGCGGCTTGAGCAGTTACCGTTCTTGCAGTTCCACTCCTTCGGAAAACGCGGCTGGACGTGTGCCTCTCTCTGCGTCGTAGCCGCCGGATTCCCGCCGTGACATGAGGTACACGAAAGTCCCTGCGCGTCCTTGCCTTCATTCAACTCGTCATAGACATCGCCTGTCGCGTTGTAGCGATGCATCGGCTCGATATTGTTATGACACTTGAGACAGCCTTCGGTTGGCGGCGCGGCCGGCGTCGGAGTCTGCATCGGAGCAGCGGACTGAGACGGCTGAATGCGTGGGGCCAAGGTGTCGGCCTCCTTCTTTTCGGCGAACGTCTCGCGTTTCCATAGCGAAGCGATCACAAGGCATCCGAATAGGAGGATGGCAATTATTTTGATCCGCGATACTGTTTTACGTTTCGAGGCCATTTGTGATTTTCGTCCGTCCGTCTCCTCGACTAAGCAACGGTTTTCGATCGCGTAGCGATCCAGTGAATTTAGCCGTGGGTTTCAACCCCCAGTTCGGCGTTCCACATCGGTAACCGATCGCGTAAGCGATCGCATGAGTTTAGCCGTGGGCTTAAGCCCACGGAATCATGTCATCCCACAATACCGTCGCGTCAGCGACGGCTGAACCATTCGTCAATTCAGTCGTCGCTACGCGACGCCATTTCCTCGTGATGGTAAACCGTGGGTTAAAACCCACGGCTAAATTCGGTTGGCCGCTACGCGGCCCGATTGCTGGGTTCATTCTCAACACCGATTCTCACTTTTCTAAAATATCAATTTCATCTGACTAAACAGCGTGTACTGCGTCTTCGTCGGATTCGGAACCGTTTCCCCGCAAAAGCTCGGTATCGGACAATTTCGCGATCGGTCGGTGTAGACGTCGCGGAAACCCCGACCCGGCAAAAACACGTTTCCACCAAAAGTAAACGTCACGTTGTTTATCAGCAGCGGCCGATAGACGACGCCGACGCTCAGATCGGTCCCGATCTCGTGCCGGACGCCCGGCTGAAACAAAACATACTCAAGCGATTCGGTACGATCGAACCGCAGATAGTTCGCATTCGCAATGACCTTGATCAGCTGGGTCAGTTCAGCATCAACGCCGAGATTGAAGATCATGATGCCGGGATTCACAAAATTTGCCTGACCCTCCGTTTTGCTTGAACGCAGACTCGGCAGCAGACTGTTTGGCTGCACCAGGCCGATCTCTGTCGAGACCAGACGAATTCCCTGCCGGTTCCAATACGAGAACTGCCCGCCGACAAAATTCGGATCGTCGAGTATCGCGTCGAAGCCGGTCGCTCGGTCATCGGTCGGATCCTGATCGCCTGAAGCATAAATGATCGAGGCCCGGTAACGCAGCCAATCGCGGTCGACCGAAGCTTCGGCCGCGGCCATGTGGGCGCGGATCTTTGTTTTGCGCCCGGCGATCGGGTTGAAGTCGTCCTCGCCAAACGCGAAGTAATAGGAGTTTGAAAGATTCAGCCAGCCGATATGGCCGTCGCCGTTGACGCCGACGTAGCCGGCCTTGATCGAATGCGGCCGGGCGCTGCCGACGAGTGCAGGCCGAACGAGAAAACCGTTGCTGTCGTAATGTGTGCTCTCGCGGTCGTCGTTATACGCGGCAACGGCCTGGAA
>JBKKAS010000433.1:0-3230 GCA_046714595.1 Pyrinomonadaceae bacterium
TCGCTGTTGAGTATCGAAAATCTGCGGAGCGGAAAAGTCTGGTACTGGTTTATGCAAAATGATGAAATTCGTCGTGCGATGCGGCGAGTTTCGCTATATTAGCACCGACAAATATTGAAGCCATGGCATTGCTCGAGATGAAGAACATCGTCAAGGAGTTCCCGGGTGTACGGGCGCTTGACGGTGTCAGCTTTACTCTCGAAGAGGGCGAGTTCCACGCGCTTGTCGGCGAGAACGGCGCGGGAAAATCGACCTTGATGAAAGTGCTGTCGGGCGTTTACCCGCACGGCAAGTACGAAGGCGAGATACTGGTGGGCGGCGATACCCGGGCGTTCTCAGGCGTGCGCGATTCCGAAAATGCCGGGATCGCCATCGTGTTTCAAGAGCTTTCGCTCGTAAAAGAACTGACAGTCGGTGAAAACATTTTTCTCGGGCGCGAACCCGCGCGCCTCGGCATTATCGATTGGCCCGAGCTTTATCACCGGGCCTCAAAGCTTCTCGGCGAACTTAACCTTCCGATGGATCCTCGCGTCCAGGTCGGAAGTCTCGGCATCGGGCAACAGCAGCTTGTCGAGATCGCAAAGGCGCTGTCACAGAATGCAAAGATCCTGGTGCTTGATGAGCCGACCGCGGCGCTCACCGAATCGGAGGTCGAAACGCTGTTCGATATCCTGCGAAAACTCACGGCGCGTGGTGTCGGCATTATTTATATCTCGCACAAGCTTGGCGAGGTGTTCGCGATGGCCGACCGTATAACCGTCCTTCGCGACGGAAAGACCGTGGGAACAAACCCGATCGCCGAGCTGACAACCGAAAAAGTGATCGGCGCGATGGTCGGTCGCGAGGTCGGCGACATTTTCCCGAAGCCTGATCACGAGCTCGGCGACATCGCATTCGAGGTGAAACATCTTACCGCGTATTCGCCCGACGATCCGACGAGGAAGCTGGTGGACGATATTTCGTTTGCAGTGCGCAAGGGCGAGGTCCTCGGTATAGCGGGCCTGATGGGGTCCGGGCGCACCGAGGTGATGATGACGATCTTCGGCGCCTGGAACGGTAGATCTTCGCGAACGGTCTACGCCGAAGGCCAGCAGGTCGAGATGTTCCTCGAGGGAAAAAGAGTGGAGATCAATTCGCCGTCCGACGCCATTGAGCACGGAATCGGATTCGTAACCGAGGACAGGAAGCGATACGGCCTGATACTTGATCAGACAATTCTGGACAACATGACCCTCGCCGGCCTGACACATATCTCGGGAGCGTTTCTTACGAACCGTTCGCGCGAGACGATCGCCGCCAACGGCCCGATGAGAGCTCTGCGGATAAAAGCGAACTCGCAATTGACCGTTGCCGGTACATTGTCGGGTGGTAATCAGCAAAAAGTCGTACTTGGAAAATGGCTGCTGACGAATCCGAAAGTACTTTTCCTTGACGAGCCGACCCGCGGAATAGATGTTGGAGCGAAGCAGGAGATCTATGCCGAGATCAACAAGCTCGCAAAGGCCGGACTCGCGATCGTGCTGGTATCGTCCGAGCTTCCTGAAGTTCTGGGGCTGTCGGACAGAGTCCTTGTACTTCGCGAAGGCAGGGTAAGCGCGGAGTTCAATCGCAGCGACGCGATGCCCGAGCGGGTAATGGCAGCGGCGACGGGAGCGTCCATCGAGCAGACACTGAAAAGCACATGACCGAAGAAACAAAAACAAGCATCACCGGATCATCCCTAAGGGCGTACGTTATGATCGCGATCCTCGGGCTGATCTGGGTCTATTTTCATTGGGCGACGGGCTATGTTTTTATGACGTCGAGAAATCTTTCGAACCTGATGACGCAGATGTCCGTAACGGGAATCCTCGCCGTCGGGATGCTGATGGTCATCGTCTCGGGGAATATCGATCTTTCAGTCGGCTCGGTGCTGGGTTTTGCGGGAGCCGTCGCGGCATTCAGTCTTTCGACGCTCGGGTACGGAATTCCGGTTTCGATCGCGTTTGCGATATTGGTCGGCGTGGTCATCGGGATCTTTCACGGCGCGCTTACCGCGTACCTGAATATTCCGGCGTTCATCGTGACGCTCGGCGGACTGCTTGCGTGGCGCGGCGGTGTAAAGTGGCTGCTCAGCGGAAATACGATCCCCATCTCGGAGGACAGTTTCAAGGCGATCGGGCAAAGCAATCTTCCGTCGATGTGGGGTTGGATCTTCGCCGTTGTCGGCGTCGTGTTTGTCCTTTTTATGGCGTACCGGCGCGCGAACGCGGTTAAGGAATATGGGTTGGGTGAACCGAATTATCTAAAAGAAGCCGTCGGCGTGATCGTTCCAATTGCCGGGATCACCGCTTTCATTTGGGTGATGAATTCGTACCAGGGTGTTCCGATTCCGGTCTTGATCCTGGTCGCCGTCGCGCTCCTGGGAGCATTCCTGACAAACTCGACGACTTTCGGCCGCTATCTGTACGCGATCGGCGGCAACGCCGAAGCGGCACGGCTGTCGGGCATCAACAATAAACGAATTGTCGTCAAGGTCTATGCGCTGCTCGGTGCGCTGACCGGTGTTGCGGCACTGATCTTCACCGCCCGCGTCGGAAGCGCCGCGCCGGACGCGGGTGTGCTGAAAGAACTCGATGCCATCGCTGCGTGCGTGATCGGCGGGGCGTCGCTCGTCGGTGGACGCGGAACGATCTTCGGCGCGTGTCTCGGTGCGTTGATCATGGCAAGTTTGGATAACGGGATGTCGCTGCTCAACGTCCGCGATTTTATGCAGGACATCATAAAAGGCTCAATCCTAGTCGCCGCCGTCGGGTTGGATATGATGGGCAGAAAGCAGAGTTAGTTTAGTCGGAGAATTGTTTGTAGCTTGGGTTGTCATGAGAGCGAGTTAAGCAGGCAAAACTGACACCGATGGTTTTTCAAAATGGAAGGAATGCTAAATCGTTCGCACTTACTTGCCGCCGTCGCTGCGTTTGTTCAATCGGTCTCGAAACTATCCGGGGTCACGCGAATCGCTCTGGTCGGCTCGCTCACAACTCCAAAGCCCAGCCCCAAAGATGCCGATGTCATTGTCTATGTCGCCGATGAAATGGAACTTTCGACGCTTGCGAGGATCGGGCGCCAGTTAAGGGAACCGCCCAACAAATAAATTGTGGCGCCGACGTTTTTCTTGCCAACCCAAATGGCGAATACATAGGCCGGATCTGTCATTGGAAGGAATGCCGCCCCGGCGTCCGCATGCGTTGCTA
>JBKKAS010000434.1:0-20343 GCA_046714595.1 Pyrinomonadaceae bacterium
GCTTAACGAAGTCAGGGGCCTCGACTTTAATCGCGGCGATCTCGGCTCCTTTCTGTAGAAAATTATCCGACATCGTTACCGTGCCGTCGAAAGCGTGACCTGCATCCGCTGCTTTCTTTAAAAGCCGTGCGCAGATCTTAGAGGTCGCTTCATCGACGATCGAGATATGCTCGACGATCTCGGCGATGGTCCACTTTTCACCGTCAGGCAGTACCGTAACCTGTTCGGGCTGCAGTGCGGAAACCATATCTTTCAGCCGCGCGCGGATCTTGTCGTTGCCTGCGTAGATCTGTTCGATCGTTTCGTATTTCATAAGTTAGTGAATCGTGAATAGTTAATCGTGAATAGTTAATCGTGAATCGTGAATCGTGAATCGTGAATAGTGAATAGTGAATCGTGAATAGTGAATCGTTAATCATGAATCGTTGTCTTTCGTAACCGTGGATCCTCACGGTGAATCTCTGGAAGCGAATAGCGTCGTCATCTATTCACTATTCACTATTCACTATTCACTATTCACTATTCACTATTCACTATTTACTATTCACTACCTGCGGCGTCAGTATCAGCCGGTGCCAGCGCTGGAAGCTTGTCACGCTGTCAGCCTCGTTCTTCATTCGCTTTATGTAAGCGGTCTGGAAATACAGGATGTCGTCCGCCGTCCAATTGAGCGCAACGATCGGATTATAAGACACGAGCGTTCGTTCATCCGGCAGTGTTGTCGGAGCCGCGGCATTAGAGTTCGCCGGCGGCTGGCCATTCGCGTCCGTTACATTCACTGCGTCAAGCTTCTGCTGCTGGTCACGATCATATGTCTGCGACGAGATCAGCAGGTGGTTTCGCAGCGGGATCGCCGCCTGCGTCGGAGAGTTGCCGGCCGCGTCGTAGAGTCTTATCTGATTGTCGAATGCACACGCGATCTTCGACGAGTCCGGAGACCAGACCGGCTGCACTGCCGTAAGCGCGTCGTCGAGCCGACGCTCGCGGCCATTCTTTTCGATCACGCGCGGACGTCCGACCGGTACAAATATCTCACCGCCCAGGTCGGCACGTTCGCTCAGATAGCGCCACTCGATCGACTTTGCCGCGAGTGCGGCAAGCATCGTGCTGTCCGGCGACCAGACGTAATAAAAGTAGATCAGGCCTTCGTTCTGCGTGACCGCTTTCGCACCGTCACCATCCGCGTTGCAGATGTAGATCTGTTCGGTTCGAAACGTCAATATGCCCGTCGGTGCGGCGGGCGTCGGTGCCGGTACTGCCGCGTTTGCATCGACGTTTGTATTCGCTTCCGTCGGATCCGGCGTCGGCGCGGTGTTTGTATTTTGGTTTGCCGCAGCCACCGACGTCTCAGGATCGTTAACGGGCGCCGTCGAGGTCTCGTCAATCAACCCTCCACGGATCATCGCCACAAACGCCACCGTCGACGAATCCGGCGACCAGCGGATGGTGTCGGGAAAATGGACCGCCATTGCGTCCGCGGTTATTTTTTTCAAAATTCTGCCGTCCGCCGTGTACATGTCGAGTCGGAACTCCGACGGAAGATCAGCGGCCTTGTGATAGACCGCGAGGACGCGTTTGCCGTCAGGCGAGGCGATCGTGTTATCCAGAACCTCTTGCGGCCGGTTCTGGTCGAAGTCGGTTTGTACCGCCGGATTTCGATCTTCCTTCGTTGTATCCCGCGGCGGGTCGGGCGGCGGGACATCGGGTTCGTACCGGTAGTTAAGCCTGACCGCCGGCACATCTTTCAACGCCGTTGGGGATCCGGACGGAAGATCGGAGCCGCGTTGCGAGCAACCGAGAAAAAACACCAACGCCGTGATGAATAGAAGCGTGAAATGCCTAGGTTTCATATCCTGGAAGTGCGCGCATGGAATACAATTCGCGGCTCCGTAGGAGCCAAATGTTTGTAGAATCGAGCATCAGTTTCGCTGAGCTCCGGCAGGAGCGAAACCGTCAGCTTGCACGTTTCGCTCCTACGGAGCTTCGACTTCTTTCCTCGTCGCCGTCTACAAACATGCCGCTCCTAACGGAGCTTGATCGAAATATGCTGGTTCAACCTTTCACCAACTCAGCGTTCAGATATTCACGATAAAGTTTCCGCTGAATCTCAGACGGTTGGGCGACCGGCCCGATAGAAAAATGCTTCCGCGTATCCGCCCCGAGCTTGAACGTAATATCGCGAAGCTTATCGAACCGGAAGATCGTAAGTTTTACGGTGTCATCCGGTTTTCTTTCGCCGATATAGGTCTGCAGGAACGTGTTGCTTGCCCGATATCCGTCAATGGCGACGATCTGATCACCGGTGTTCAAACCCTGTTCGTAGGCAGGGGTATTCGCGGAAATCGCACGGATCGTCAGTCGATTATTTTCTTCCACGAGATCGGCGCCGATATACGCTCGGTTACTTGTCGAGGTGTCAGCCGCGAGCTGCAGGCCGATACCGGCAAGGATGCCGTCGAAATCTATCTCGGCCTCGCCCCGAACATACTTCGAAAAGAAATCTTCGAGACTCTTTCCGGCAGCAAGCTCAGCGGCTTTTTGAAAATCAGCCGGCGAATAGTTGCGGTTCTTTTTGTAGAACTCGTTGTAGAGATGCCGCATCACGTCGTCGAGCGACTTTGCCCCGCCCGAGCTCGATCTGATCGTGATGTCCAGCATCATCGAAACGACCTCGCCCTTGTCGTAATACGAGATCTGATTATTCACCGCGTTCTCGTCCTGGCGGTAATACTTGATCCACGCGTCGAGGCTTGATTCTTCAAGGCTCGTCTCAAACCTGCCCGGACGGTTCTGAAGCTGCTCGATCATCGTCGCCTTTGAGTCGAGCAACTCCGCGTCGGTGATAAATCCGGCACGGCGAAGCATGATCCCTTCGTAATAAGCGGTCGAGCCTTCGGCTACCCAGAGAAGCTTTGTGTAATTTTCATTTTCGTAATCGAACGGCCCGAGGGCGTCCGGGCGGATCCGTTTCACATTCCAGAGGTGGAAATATTCGTGTGCGACAAGCGCGAGAAATCCGTTGTAGCGTGACCGCGGTTTGAAACCGAACCGGTTCCACTGGAGTGCTGTCGAATTCAGATGCTCGAGACCACCGCCGCCGCGGAGGTTAAGGATGAACAAGTAGTTGTCGACCGGCAGCTCGCCAAAGATCTTGTACCCTTCTTCAGCGATCTTCGCCGTATCGGCCGCGATCTGTTTCAAGTCGTAGTTCCCCTCGCCGGTAACGACGTAACGGTGCGGCTTTCCCCGCACATCAAATGTGATCTCTTTGAAATCGCTGACCTCGAAAGGCGAGTCGTAAAGCACGTCGTAGTTTGCCGCGCGAAACGAGTTCTTCCTGCCGGCAACCGCCGGAAGCCCGGTCGCAACTTTCCAATTCCCGTACGGGTTAACAGTCACGGTCGAAGGTGCGTTCAACTGCCCCGCCGGAAACATCAGCAAGGCGCCGTTGTTCCAGAACGCATGCTCGTCATTCAGCTCGTTCGTTCGAACCGTCAGCTCGTTCGAATAAACCCGGTACGTGGCAACGATCTCTTTCGCTCCACCGGTTCCGATCTGCCACGTGTTCTTGTTGATCTTTTCCCAGGTAAGCCCGCGACCCGCGGCGTCCTTCACCGCGAAATCCTGAACGTGTCGGGCGTATTCGCGGACGAGATAACTGCCCGGAGTCCAAACCGGCATTTTTAGATCAGCCTTGCCCGGCATACGGTTCCACTTCACACGCATTTCGACCTCGAGGAGGTGCGTCGACGGCTTCGACATCCCGATCGTGTAGCTGATCTCGGGTGCCGACGTCTGGGCGCTTGCGGTCCGCGTCTTAGTGCCCGCCGCTGGCTTCGGCTTCGCCGGTGTTTCCTGATACATAAAGAAAAAGGTGGTGAGAATGATCGCGATGGCGCGGATAAAGTAGTTGTGTTTGTGTACTCTCATGAGTCGGAAAGGCCTCCCAAAGTTCGTACGATCAATGTTTTTGTTATCTTACTATAGATGCGCGCCTAAAGACGGCTCACGCAAAGCTCGCAGAGACCGCAAAGTAAATCGCAGGCGGCGCAGGGCGAACAAAAAACCTTTGCGACCCTTGCGAGCTCTGCGTGAAAAAATAAAGCATTAGATGAATGACCAGCCGTTAGAACCAAAGCCTGAAGAAGCGGACAAGTTCTTTACCGCGCCGCTCGTGCTGATCTTCGTGATCGTGTTTATCGATCTTGTCGGATTCGGGATGGTCATCCCGGTTCTTCCGATCTACGCTCAGACGCCTCCGTTCATGGCCACTCCGCTGGAGATCGGATTCTTGGTCTCGATCTATTCGTGGATGCAATTCATTTTCTCGCCGCTGCTTGGAAAGCTGTCCGACATGTACGGCCGACGACCGGTTCTTTTTATAAGTCTTCTCGGATCGGCCGCCGGCTATCTGGTGCTCGGTGCGGCGAACACGCTGCTTCTGGTTTTTGTCGGACGCATAATTAGCGGCATCACCGGCGGAAATATTTCAGCGGCCCAGGCCTACATCGCCGATGTGACAACGAGAGAAAATCGCGCCAAGGGAATGGCTCTGTTCGGTGCTGCATTCGGTCTCGGTTTTGTGTTGGGCCCGGCGCTCGGCGGTATCACGAGTAAGTACGGTGTGCACGTTCCGTTTTATATCGCCGCGGTACTTTCGCTCGTCGCAGGTGCGGCGGTTTATTTGGTACTGCCCGAGACAGTGAAGCGGAACGTTGAAGCCGAGTCCGGTGAAAAGCAAAACCGCCTCGCGGAACTTTTCGAGTCGTTACGCGACCGTGACTTTGCGACGATCAATATCATTTACTTTCTCTTGGTAACGTCGTTCTCGATAATGACCTACGCGTTCGTTCTCTATACGGCGTTTAGTTTCGGTTACAACGCCGAGCAGAATGGTTATCTCTTCGCGTTCGTCGGACTGGCTGCGGTTTTCGGTCAGGGAGTTTTGTTCAACGGTCTCGTAAAGCGGTTCGGGGAAACGCGTCTCGCCGCGACCGGATGTATTATGCTGACCGCGAGCCTTTTTCTTATCCCTTTTGTAACGCCGGAACAAGGAGGCCTGGCCGGACTGCTTGGCATCTGCGTCCTGCTCTCGTTCGGTAACGCTCTCGCATCCCCGTCATTGACGAGTCTTGCCTCGAAAATTACTCACGAGCACAAACAAGGGAGTGCCCTTGGAATAATGCAGTCGGGTGCAAGTCTCGCCCGCGCCGTCGGGCCTCTGATCGGCGGTGTGCTCTTAAATAACGCCGTGAACAAGATGGACGAACACACCCTCTACCGCACGTTCTTTGTCGCGGCTGCGATAATGTTCTTCGCTTTCTTGATCGCGGTCTATTCGGTGAAGCGCGTTGTCGTTAACTAACCGCGCGCTGTCGTTGTTTGCTTGTGGCGGGGAATGAAAGCTTGAAGGTGGTGCCCGATCCGTTCTCGCTGCGGACCTCGATGGTGCCGGCGTGCTCCTGCACGATACCGTAAGTTACGGCGAGGCCAAGACCGGTGCCGTTACCGACGCCTTTTGTCGTGAAGAACGGATCGAAGATCTTGTTCAGGTTCTCTTCGGATATTCCTTCGCCGGTATCGGTTACCTCGATGTTGACCTCGCCCGCTTCGTTCGCATCGGTCGTCAGCGAGATCTGTCCACCGCTGGACATTGCGTCGCGGGAGTTGAGGATCAAGTTCGTAAATATCTGCTGCAATTTTCCGGCGTTGCCGAATATTCTCGGGGGCGTCTTCGAATAATTCTTCACGATCGTGACATTCGATTTTCGAAGTTGCGGTTCGAGCAGTTGCAGCGTGTCATCGAGCAGGCGGTTTATGTCCACCTCGGCCGACTCGATAATATTTCCGGTTCGCGAAAAATTCAGAAGGTTGCCGACGATGTTCGTCGCACGGTCTGTTTGACGCTGCATCTTTTGCAGCAATGCGTGCTTCGGATCGGTCTCGGGGATCATGCCGAGCAGCATCTGCGTGTAGCTCGATACACCGGTTAGCGGCGTGTTCACCTCGTGAGCGACGCCGGCGGCTAGCAACCCGATGCTCGACATCTTCTCGCTCTGCTGCAGCGTCTCTTCAAGCTTCACCCGCGACGAAACATTTTCAAGTACGACGATCGCTCCGGTCTGCGCACTCGATACCGAACGGAGAGGCGCGACGGCGACGTTAAGTATCAGCGACCCGCCCATGTGATCGTATGTGTGCAGCTTATAAGCGTTGCGGATCTCGGTCAGATGCCATTTCGACTTGCCGAGAATGCTGTTCAGATTCAGCGCAAAACTCTCGTCAAAGACTTCGTCCACCAGCTTGCCGACCGCTTCTTGACGGCTGAGGCCCATCATCGCCTCGAAGGTCGTGTTGCACCGCGTGATCCGCCCGTCTTCGTCGACAGCGAGTAATGCGACGTTGACCGATTCCACGATCGACTCGTTAAATTCTTTGAGCAGCGCCAGTTCTTCTGTGTGAAGCTTTTGTTCCTGGTAAAGGCGACTGTTCTCGATCGCAACGGCGATGTAACCCGAGACGGTCTGAAGGATCTCGAGATCTTCCGACGAAAGAAGCGAGCCGTCGCTGGCGCGTCCGAGGCCGATGACGGCGATCATCTTGCTTCGTACGACGCACGGAACGAAATAGTGCAGCTCTTGCCGAGCCGGAATTTTGCCGTGACCGTTGCCGTTCGAGTACAGATCGTCGTTGTCCTGAAGCTCCATCTCGTCGGCCCGCACAACGCCTTTCTCCGCGGATTTTGTTCGGATCATTTGCCGGAAATCCGCCGGAATACGGAATGCCGCGCTGAGGCCGGACGATTTCGCCGTCTGATACTGTCCGCTCGAGTCCTCGATAAAAACCGCTACCTTCTCGACCCCGAGAACCTGTTTAAGCCGTTCGGTCAATGCATCGAGAAGCGGTTCGAGAGCCGTGGTCGCCGACAGCGTTCGGCCGAAATCCAAAAGGCCTTGCCTGAGGTCGTATCGCTCGCCGTAAAAGAACCTGTCGGCACGCTCTTGCAAAAAGTTTTTCAGCGGTTCGCTCAGCATGACTATCGCCGCCATTGCTATTACCGCGATCAGCGCCCGCAGCGTTATCTCCGTCTTCGAGAGATCGTTGCCGACCGCGAGGAACACAAGGCCGAGGGCTACGGCACCGATCATCATCGCGATAGCGACCGTCGTCATCGCATAGACAAGAGCGCGTCGGACGACAACGTCCACGTCCATCAGCCGATACCGGACAACCGAGTGGCCGAAGCTGAGCGGTATCAGCGCCAGCGGCAAAGTTGTCAGCGCCGCGGTCACCGTATCGTCCGGCAGGTAAACAAAACGTCGGACGATCTGGAGTAGCAATATAGGAACTATCGAAAAGATCGTTCCCCACATCGCCCACTTCAGCCGCTGCCGAACAATGGTTTGCCGGTTACTTAGAAATCGCCAGATCAAAACACCCGCACCGATAGAAATACCGGCGACAAAATGCACGGTCAGGATCTGGCTCAGTATCGGCAGGATCTTGTACGACGCCGTAAGAACGATGATTGCCCGGCCGACGGAAACGGGAAGCACGTGTGGACCCAGCGACAGCACGATCAAACCCAGCGAGATGATCGCCGCCGGAACATACAACGCCAACGTCTTCCACCGCTGCCTATCAAATATGTCGCTATGCACCGGATACCGCAGACAAAAATGCAGGAACAGCGGTGCGAAAAAGGCGAAGGCGATGTCATCCAGCAGGTTCACGGCAAGATCGAAATCCTGCCCCAGATTCAGTGTCCGGTAAACGTGAAACACGAAGGCGGCGAGACAGATGATGGCAAAATGCAGAACGAAGGGTGCCCGGCTTCCCTGTTTGAACAAAACGAAGACGCCGACGCTAAGCCAGATCAAACCGACGAGAGTCAGGAATATGATCGACGGCGTCCAGCGCGGAAGCGTGTCGATATTCCTCAGGTCGGCGTAATAGAAATTGTCGGCAAAAGAGTATGAGGTCTTCTGGTAGTAATACGTGAGCGTTCCGCCAACGCCCGCGGTCTCCAGGTACATCGGAATGTCCGCGACCGAAATCACTTCGTCAAAGTTTTCTCCATCGAGGCTAACGGTGAGAAGCTTGTCGCCGGGCGAGATGCCGGCCCGCGACGCCGCGAGCCCCGGGGTAACTTTCTCGGCATAAACACCGCCGTTCTTTTCGACCCAGAGTACGCCGTCCGTCGGAGGCAACTCGTGGTATGCACGCTGCGACAGGTTGAGGGCTCCGCCGGCGACCAGCAACACCGTCAGCACCAGCCATATCAGACTCCAACTTGTCAGTACTTTGACCTGCATTACAAAGACAAACCTTTCCGAGCTTTTTACGAGGCAACAGGCGTTCCAACCGCCGGTAAACATTAAGTCCTATCTTAATGCCGATTTATCAACGATAAAGAGATTCGGCCGATAGACTCCCCGACCGTCGCAATAAAGAATTATTCAATTTTTTGCTCGACAATCCAAGAATTTGGACACAGTAAAACCGCAGTTTCCACCGATTAACGCAAGGTCAAATCCTAATATCCAGCGTTGATCCGCGTCCAATCTGCGGTCCCTCAATTCTCCAAACTAAAACCGGACAAGTATACTGCCGCGAAGCGCTCGCCTGTGTGAATTCAAGCGGAGGCTGCCTTCGTCGCCGGCAACGCCCGTTTGAAAATCGAAAAGATTACGAGCGTCGACCATGGCTTCGGCTTGAAACGGGAGGCCAAGAGTAGGCAGGCTTTGTGTAATAAGTACGCTCAGGCTCGGGTCGTAGATCGCGAGGCGGCCCTGGAACGGGTCGATCGCAAAAACGGTTGCTTGCGGCGAAAGCCGAAACACGGTCTTAACATTTGTTCCGGTTCTCAGATCGGCCTCGAACTGGCCAAAGAACGATTGGAAGAAATCATTCTCAAACAATTCGCCCGGATTCGAGATCGCACCGGTCGAAAGCTTCTGCCCGCTGCCGAGACTGTATCCCGCAGATGTGCTGTAACGTCCGCTGAGCCGGCGTGAATAAACTACCCTGAACCCGCGTGCGCCACCCTGTTGGTTGCCAACGAACTCGGTAAAACTCGCACCCGCCGGCGAATCGAATGGCAGGTTGATCAAACTCACGCCACGTCCCAGCGTGGTGTCGAAGAACGCGTTTGCCTCGATGCTCGAGTTGTTATCGATTACCCGTTCCACGCCGAACTCGACGCGGTTACTCTTATTCAACAGCGGTTTGCCCGATGCGATCACGAAATCGTCGATCGACGCCGGTTCGCGAAAAATGACCTGTGTGTCCTCAAGCTCGACAGCCTTGGACCAGGTTCGTTCTTCGGTGTGAGTCGTGTATGCGGAGCGGAAGCGTGTTTTCGCGTCGAGGTCGAACTGGAAGCCGAGCCTCGGACTGATCGAGAAGTCGTCACCTGCGCCGATAAACCTTGCATAGTCGACGCCAAAAACAACGACCACACCTTCGCGAACTTTCCACTCGTCAAGCGCCTGGACGGTCAACTGACCTACAGATTTTTCCTCGCCGTTGCTAATGAACGAGCCGAGCGAACCGATCGAGCCATTCAGCCTTATCTGATGATCTTCAACGGGGCGGAACTTCGCTTGAACTTCAAACCTTTGAGGTGCGTTCCTGCCAACACCGGTTTGTCCGGCAAGGATGATGTCAGCGTCGTCAGATACCGGCAAGAGTGTCGCAAAATTAAGCCCCGCATAACTGCCGCGGCTCGAACTCGCGAAGTAAGTCTCGGCAACCGATTGGCCACGACGTCGGTCGTCCTCATCAGTCGCCGGAGCTTCCGCGGTTTCATCGACGGTGACCCGCTCTTCAGCGACGGACGATCCACCTTCCGTGTTCTGGTATATGGAACGCGTCGTCTGCGCCGAGCGAATGACCCATTTTGGATTATTGCGGTCGAGCCGTTTCTCGGGAAGCGTGTTGCCGCCGCCCGCACGTTCAAGCTTGAAACCGTAAGTGAGTTGCTCGGCCCTGCTGACTTCAATGTCCGACAACGTGACGGGATTGTAGCCCTGGGCAACCGCAAATATCGTGTATGTGCCCGGAAGGATCCTGGCAATAAAGCTTCCGTCTGTGGCCGAACGAACTTGTTTGAGTACTTTGGATGTGCCCGATTTGAAGATCGCAACAGTCGCGTCGGCGATCGGACTACCGCCATCGTCGCGGACGATACCCTTGATCACGCTAAGATTGCCGCCACGTTCAGCAGCCGGTGGCGTTACCGCCGGAGCATCGGCGAGCGCCGTCGATCCGACCGCAAGCATCATGGCCAGCGATCCGACAAAATTAATTGATCGAGTAAAACCCATCAAGTGCGAACGTGTCTAAATAAAAACAACCAACGAAAACTCGTCCGAAAGTGGAGAGAAGGTGTTTGGAACTTGAGTTGTGCTGTTCCGAGCGACCCTTGTATTTTCCGGGCAATTATCAAATGTGTCAAGCCCTTAAGGAGAAGTCTCGTTAGGCTGTATGATGCCTCGTGCTTGACAAAGTTTGCATCGCGGCTAGAATTAAAACCCTGGCTTTTCGGCAGTAGATACGGAGACGTGGCTGAGTGGCTGAAAGCGGCGGTTTGCTAAACCGTTGTACCTCAAAAGGGTACCACAGGTTCGAATCCTGTCGTCTCCGCCAGTTCATCATCGATTTTGAGCTATCAAATAGGAACGGTTTGATAGCTCTTCGTGTCTTAGGCCGGGCTGTCATGCGGAAGACGATCTTACTTTACGGAGCCGCACTCGCGGCGCTCATCGCGATCCTCAAACTCATCGAGTACCGCTTCTTTTTCCGCGATATTTCCCTTGAACTTTATATCGGCCTTGTGGCGGTTCTGTTCGTTATCGTCGGCGTCTGGGCCGGGCGGAAACTTACCCAACCCAAAATCGAAGTGCTCATTCCGCCGGCTGACTTTCAGATCGACGAAACCGAGCTGCGGCGCCGCGGCATCACCCGTCGTGAATACGAAGTTCTCGAACTGATCGACCTGGGCCTTTCGAATAAAGAGATCGCCGAAAAGCTCTTCGTCTCGGCAAGCACTGTGAAGTCCCACACATCGAATATCTTCGCGAAGCTCGACGTACGCAGGCGGACCGAGGCTCTTCGTCGGGCGAAAGAGCTGCGATTACTTCGCTAGCACTTTTGGCTGATTTTTCAAATTTTTCCCAAAATCATACTTTCGCCTGATGCGCTTTTTGATGGCCAGGCCTACATTTGCCAAGAACTAAAAGGAGAACGAAATGAAAAGAACGGTGACAGTTTTTGGTTTGATCGCGGGCGTGATCGTCGTGGCGCTGGTTTGGCTGATGCTCGCCGTGGGCAGTGACAGTATGGATCATTCGCAGTTCGTCGGTTACGGCATCATGGTCGTATCGCTGTCGATGATCTTTTTCGGGATAAAGTCCTTCCGCGACAATAACGGTGCGGGCACGATCACCTTTTGGAAAGGCGTCCAGATCGGTCTGCTGATCACGCTGATCGCTTCGCTCATGTACGCCATGGGATGGATCGTGCATAACGCTGTGTACCCGGAATGGGTGGGCATGTTCATGGAAAAATACAGCGAGCACCAGGCCAACACGATGAGCACCGCCGGATCTTCTCAGGCTGAGATCGACGCCGCGTCGCAGCAGATGGCGGACATGGGTAAGATGCTCGAGAACCCGCTCATCTTTTTCCTGGTAGGCTTGGCCGAAATGGTCCCCGTCGGGATCTTGATAACGGTGATCTCCGCGGCCATCCTGCGTAAAAAAGAGGTGCTGCCGGCGCATCCCCTTCCTGCCGGAACATGAAGGATGAGCGATGATGGGCGTGCCTGCTAACTGAGCGGCTTATGCGTGTTAGTGACCGAACATCAGATGGTGCAGTCCGTAATAAAGGATAAATATCATCACAAACGCGAGAAAATAAAGCCCCGTCATGAAATAGGCTTCGGTGAAGACGGACTTGTCGGGCAGCACGAGCATGTTCCGGGCATCGGTCGGGCCCCGGACGATCAGCACAAACAGGATCGCCACGATCATCAGGTGGCCGACCGCATCCACGATCCCAAACTCGAAAACCGCAAGTACGAATATCGACATCATCCCCAGCGAGACAAGTCTTCCGACTACCGATGCCGCACCGAGCAGGACAAAGGTGATGGTGAACTCGACGATTCCCGACAAGGTCATGAAGGTTCGCGGCTCGAGCCCCATCAGCATTCGGGGATTCTCGGCGAAGATGGGGAACGTCCACTCGGCGTAGCCAAACTTTTCGACCGAAGCCCATATCAACGTCAGGCCGGTGCAGGCGAATAACGTTACAAATCCCGACTTGAGCCAGCCCCGCGATTTTAGTCCGAGCGTGGTGAGAAAGAAGCCTATGCCCAGAAAAATCACATAATCGAGCATGTGAAAAACCCCGTACTCGCCGATCGCCGCCGCAAAAAGAACAAAGATCCCGATACCCGTGAGCGGCGTCGACAGACGCGTCGCGACGGCAAGGGCCATGACGAGATGAAGCCACGGCACCCACGGCGCGGCCGTCTTCAATTCGGGTGTGATGTAGAAGGTCGTGCCGTGGTAGAGGTACCAGACAAACAGCGACAGAAAAAAGATCCCTGAGCTGGCGCGCATCACGTAACTTGCAAATCCGTCAAACCGCTTCAGGCTGTTGTCGAATTTTTCGAGATAGCCTTTTTCGTGGATATACCGGTCGGCGAGAAAGAACAGATAGGTGAAGGCCACCGCGACGAGGAACATCTTGATGAAGGTCCCATTCAGGACGTCCCCGATCGGCGTCGGCGGCTGCGAAACGTCATGCTCCACAAACCATTTGACGTGAGCGAACGCCGACCCCGAGCAAAACAAAAGAATGGCCAGCGCGATACCGGAGGAGCGGATCCTTCTGAGTTTCATATTGGCTTTTGACGGTGCGAGAATAAACGCTGCCAATATAACATCAGCCGTGATCTTTTTCGTTACTTTGCGATCTTCGCGAGCTTTTCGTGAGAAAACTGTTTCATGCAAAGCACGCAAAGGCCGCCAAGAAACCGTTGTGTACCCGGACCCGACTTTGGCCAAACCGTGACATCTGAACTTGCGACACCTTTGCCTTCCTGTAAGAATCTTGCTTTATGTCAGTCAGAGTAAGATTTGCCCCGTCACCCACCGGCTATCTCCATATCGGTTCCGCCCGTTCGGCGCTGTTTAACTTTCTCTACGCCAAAAAAACTGGCGGTAAGTTTCTGCTAAGGATCGAGGATACCGATCTTGCGCGATCGACCGACGAATCGACGCGCTCGATACTCGACGGACTCGCGTGGCTCGGACTCCAGCATGATGAAGAGATCGTCTTCCAGTCCAGGAATGCGGACAAACATCGCGCAACCGCGGAGAAATTGTTGGCCGAAGGTAAAGCGTACCGCGACTTCACTCCAAAAGAAGCCGTCAGCGACAAGACCGTAAAGGAAGCGATCGTCGAGCGGGCCCGCCAGGTGGACAAGAACATGCGCGACAACCCGTACCGCGACCTTTCGACGGGCGAAAGCGACACGCGGGCCGCAGCCGGTGAGCCGTATGCCATCAGGCTTAAAGTTTCCGAAACCGGAAAGACGTCGTTCGAGGATGGAGTTTACGGCCTGCAGCAGCGCGATCACTCCGACACCGAAGACCTCGTGCTGCTTCGTTCGGACGGTCATCCGCTTTACAACCTCGCGGTCGTTTGCGACGACATCGAGATGGGCATCACGCAGGTCATCCGCGGGCAGGACCACCTTACAAATACACATAAGCAAATTCTAATTTACGAAGCTCTCGGTATTACTCCACCAACTTTCGCCCACTTGCCGCTGATACTTGCTCCGAACAAGGGCAAGCTTTCAAAACGAAAGCACGGCGAGGTCGTTTCGTTGACGACGTATCGCGACGCCGGATTCATACCCGCGGCGTTTCGCAATTTTCTGTTGCTCCTGGGATGGGCGCCGACCGGCGTCCAAACTGCGGCTGACGTGACAGTCGGCAGTACGCCCACATCAGAACCAGAGCTTGTCGAGAAAGAAATTTTTACTTTAAAGGAGATGATCGACGTATTCTCTCTGGATCGCATTCATCGCTCGAATGCAGTTTTCAATTTTCACGAGAATGATCCGCGACATTGGACCGACGACAAAGCTCTGTGGATGAACGCCCAGTACATTCGCACGATGCCACTGAGCGAACTTCTGCCGCTTGTGAAGGCGGAGTTGAAATCGTCGAAGCTCTGGCGTGAGGAGTACGACTCGATTTCGGATTTGGGATTTGGGATTGGGGATTTGCCAGCGGTAGACCGCGTGGAGCCACCGCAAATCCGAAATCCGAATTCCGAAATCCCAAATCAAGAGTGGTTTGAAAGCACCGTCGATCTCATCCGTCAGCGCTTTTTCACACTGAAAGATTTTTCGTCACAGGGTCGTGCGTATTTTAGTGAAGATTACGACTTCGATGCGGCCGCAGTCGCGAAGAACCTGACCAAATTCCCGGAGCTGCGCGAGTGGCTTCCCGAACTCGCGACGCGTTTCGAGCCGATGGAATCATTCGCAGAGCCGGAGATTGAAAACGTCGTCAAGGCATTTACCGAAGAGAAAAAGACTAAGCTCGGCGTCATCATGAATGGTGCCCGCACGCTGCTCACCGGCGTGGCGGTCGGCCCGTCAATGCTCTCGGTTTTTGAAACCATTGGGAAAGATAAGACGATTACAAGACTAAGAAGTCAGATTGTATGGAACGAGTAAGGAGAACGTATGAAGGGATTTAATTCGAATATTGAACAAGACACACTGGATAACGACAATTTCCGCAAGGTCCTCTACACAGGAAAGCACTCGCAGCTGGTCGTAATGACGCTGGTGCCCGGCGAAGAGATCGGGCTCGAAACACATAAAGAGAATGATCAGTTCCTGCGCTTCGAAGGCGGAGACGGCAAGGTCTTTATCGACGACAACGAGTACGACGTTTCGGACGGGGACGCCGTAATCGTCCCGGCCGGAGCAAAGCACAACGTCGTGAACACCTCTGATAGCGAGAAACTTAAGCTCTACACGATCTATTCGCCGCCTCACCATAAAGACGGAATCATCCGTAAGACGAAAGAAGAAGCCGAAGCGAACGACGAGGAATTCGACGGAAAGACAACCGAGTAGACAAGGACGTACGATCTGCCGCCGTCTACGACGGCTTGGTGTCGTGACGCGTCTAGACCCCCGGCTCACGCCGGGGGCCTTATGCTTACGCTCGCGGTCGCGAGCTAGGTTGATTGACCGGCGCCGAGAAGGAAAAACGTATTGATGCCCCAGATGAATGATGATGCGAACGTAGATAAAAGCGTCAATGACACATAAGTCTTAACAATTCGCCTGGCCGCTCGATTCATTATTAGCTCACGTCAATCACGCGTCGCTTCACGGGGGACGAAAGTACGATCGCGGTTGTCGTTATTCCGTAGGGCGTAAGTTTGTCGATGATCTGCTGGAGATTCTCGACCGATGAGACGGCGACTTTCATGATGAACGAATCGCCGCCGGTACCGCGGTGGCATTCGAGAACTTCATTTGACTGCTCAGCCACCTCGATGATGTGGCTGTAGTCGACACCAGTAATACTCATCCTGACGAACGCCGTGATCGGTAGTCCGACCTTGGCGGTGTCGATCTCGGCTCGATAGCCGACGATCACACCGGCATCTTCCAACTTTCTCACACGCTCGATGACCGCCGGCGTTGTTAGTCCGACGCGGCGTCCGAGTTCGGCGTAACTGACGCGCGCGTCTTGCTGGAGCTCCTTTAATATCTTTCGGTCGATGTCGTCGATCATGGGTGACTGCTATAGATCGTTAGGTAATCTAGGGTGTTAAACTAATAATCTCAGGCGATGTTACCACAATAACTTACATTCGCTATTCATCCGATCTGTCGATTCGGATTAGAATGGGAACACCCCCGAACCTCGATCCTCACGCCGACATCGAATTTTATGACAGGAGCCGCAATGCCGACCAAAACCGCCACAACGAGCGAACCCGCTTTTAGCCTCGAGAACATTCATATTTCGGACGCCGATGTTCCGGCCTTTACCGATATGCCGTTCGAGGATATTGAGGAGCTTCACCTTGACCATCCGGGCGCGCAGGATGCGGAGTATCGCACCCGGCGCGATTACATCGCGAGCCTTTCAAAGAAGTTTCGCGAGACGGGCGTGATCACCGACGTCGAGTATACCGAGGAGGAGCAGGGCATCTGGCGACACGTCGCGGCGCGGCTTGAGGAGCTGCATCAAAAACACGCGAGTCCGTTTTACCTGCAGGCTAAGCGCGATCTCGGATTTTCTAACGACCGCATTCCGCAGCTTTCCCAAATGAGTCGCCGGCTAAAAGAGCTCACGAATTTTCGCCTGGCGCCGATCGAAGGGCTTGTCGATACGCGTGCGTTCCTGAGCTGGCTTTCGTGGCGAACGATGCTGTCGACACAATATATTCGCCATCATTCACGGCCAGAGTACACGCCCGAACCGGACATCGTGCACGAAGCGATCGGGCATATCCCGATGTTCACAAACACGAACTTCGCGGATTATTCTCAATTCATCGGGCACGGTGCGCGCATCGCGACAGACGAGCAACTCGAAGAACTCGGCCGCCTCTACTGGTTCACCGTCGAATTTGGTTTGGTTGAGGATGGAGACGATGTTAAAGCTTACGGCGCCGGATTGCTATCGAGTTTCGGCGAGCTCGAGCATGCGTTCAGTGACCTTGTCGAGCGTCGTCCGTTCGATCTTGAGCAAGTCATCAACACCGGATACGACTACAGCGAAATGCAGCCGGTGTTGTACGTGATCCCGTCTTATGCGGAACTGAAAGAAGTGACGCGCGACTATATTTCACGCTTCAAAAGCTAGGTCACCGCTGGGATTCAACAACTCTCTTATTGTTTGAACGAGTACTTCGGGTTCGTAAGGTTTGACCAGATATCGGTCGGCCCCGGCTTTCATTGCGACATCGATTTCGTGGGCCTGCCCGACCGCGGAGGTAAAAATGATGGGCGACGTGGTGTCGTTCTGCCTTATCGTCTTGCACACGTCCACGCCCGAACCATCAGGCAGCCAATTGTCCAGGACATAAAGATCGAACGGTCCTTCGGCGATCATGCGATTCGCGGCTTCCACAGAATGGACAGCGGTGAATTCATAATCGGTCATGACGAATGTTAGAACCTCGCATGTATCGCGGTCGTCCTCGACACACAACACCCGCTTGGAAGCCGATTTGATCTTTTCTTGCACAGTTTGTTCGAGGAGTAGATGCAAAGTTTACCTTAAACCACGGCGAGCGTCTGTCGATTACCCGACATAGCCGGGAAATTATCGTCCGTGACAAATCGGCCGCATTCGTCTTTTACGATCTGATAGCAGTCGCACGCCGAGGCCCGAAGTCGATCAAGGTCGATGATCTCGACGCGGCCCCGAGTGTAACGAATGCTGCCGGTTCGTTGGAGCAAATTTGCTATCGGACCGATGCTGGTCCGCTGGACGCCGAGCATGTGCGCCAGAAACTCCTGGGTCACTTTTAATTGTTGGTTACCCGAACGCTCGCACATCACGGTAAGCCATCGGCACATGCGCGCCTCGATCGTGTGAAAATGATTGCAGACACAGGTTTGCGACATCTGTTTCAGAATGACGTAGGCAAAGCGCAGAACCGCATCGTGAAAGATACCGTGGCGGTTGAAAAGATCGAGCACCACCCGAGTATCGACCATAAACCCAGTCGTCGGGGCCTGAACGAGGGCGTCGTACGGCATCTCGTTCTTTCCGAGGACGACCGGAATTCCGATCATCCCTTCAAATCCTGCAAATCCGGCTTCGATCGAACGCCCCTGTTCGGTGACGCAAAGCAGTGAGACCATTCCCGTGTTCGGGAAAAAGCAGGTCCGCACAGCATCGCCTGCACGCGCAAGCATCGTGAGCGGTTCGAATGACACGGCTTCGAGGTGCGGCATGATAAACGCGAAGTCCGTCGGCGGTAAGACAGAAAGTAACCGATTATGAATCGGATGACGGGAATCGCTTGCGTCATGCATAAGCTCACCTCTAAGTTTTTGAGAAAAAGGGCGGTTGGTGTTCGAAATATATCAAAACCCGGCAGTCGAATGCAATCCGGGGAGTGTCTGACAGCCAGTTCTGATCGATGCTAGCGGCTTAGGATGCGCGCGTCAGTCGGGTAGCAAACATATCGCCTTCCGAGGCCGTTGGGTTATAATTTGAGTATCACTGCTGCGCTATTGAGTTTTTATGAGCGAGAAGAATCCGTTAGGACTAAAGAAAATACACCACGTTGAATTTTTTGTCGGCAACGCGAAGCAGGCCGAGTTTTATTACCGAAAGGCGTTCGGGTTTTCACGGGCGGGCTATTCGGGACTCGAGACCGGCAATCGCGAGACGACGTCGTACCTGATCAGGCAGAACCGCGTCAATTTCGTTTTGACGACGCCGCTATCGCCGGAGCATCCGTCGGCCGAGCATATCAAGCAGCACGGCGATGGTGTCCGCGACATTGCGTTCCAGGTCGAGGATGCGGATCACGCGTTCCACGAATCTGTAAAACGTGGGGCGACGGCCGTTATCGAGCCGCGCGACCTCTCTGACGCAAATGGACGCGTCCGTCATTCAGCGATCGCGACCTACGGCGACACCATCCATTCTTTCTACTCCTATGAGGCTCCTCGCGATAAACGCGCTCCAAATGGGAACGGCACCACCCCGGCCTCGCTCCCGCTCAGCCACGCCTCCGTAGACAAGGATGGGAGTCCCGTAAACTCCCCTCCTATATTAGGAGGGGCGGCAGCCGCTTCGGCTGACGGGGTGGTGATGGGAAAAACGGGGAGCTATCAGTACACCGGCATCTTTCTTCCCGGTTTCCAGCAGCAAGAACTAGCCGGCGAAGATGCCGGTATTCAACTCGTCGACCACATCGTCGGAAACGTCGAGCTCGGTAAGATGAATTACTGGTGCGATTTTTATCGCGACGTGCTTGGTTTTTTCCGGTACATCACGTTCGACGACAAGGACATTTCGACTGAGTATTCAGCGCTGATGTCGATCGTGATGAGTGACGGAGGCCACAATATCAAATTCCCGATCAACGAACCTGCCGAGAGCAAGAAAGGAAAATCGCAGATCCAGGAGTATATCGACTTTTATCGCTCGGCCGGCGCTCAGCACATCGCGCTTCTCTGCAAAGACATTCGCTATACCGTAACGAAGTTGCAGGAGAACGGAGTCGAGTTTCTGACCGTACCGGACACCTACTACGACGAGATGCCATCACGCGTCGGTGAGATCGACGAGGACATCGCGTCTTTGAAAAAACTCGGCATTCTTGTTGACCGCGACGAAGAGGGATATCTGCTCCAGATCTTCACTAAGCCTGTCGAAGACCGGCCGACTGTCTTCTTTGAAATTCTCCAGCGCAAGGGCTGCAAGGGTTTCGGTAAGGGAAATTTCAAAGCGCTGTTTGTTTCGATCGAGGAGGAACAGCGACGAAGAGGAAATTTGTAGCCGCCGTCCAGCTCTCGTAGCGAGTGATAGACCATTTGTCGTCCACGTCTGCGGCGGTCTGCGACGGCTTCGAGCTTGGCATTGACATCTGCAAAATGCGACTCAACCTTGTCGCCTATCCATTCCCAAGAGAGCGTTTTACTTTTTTTCCGATTTGCTTTAGAAATGAAGCACTAACCAGGGGCCTTTCCGAATGTCATTCTAGATAATCCACCGGGAGAGGAGCGTTTTCGTGGGATCAAACAACGGGAATTCCAGGGGCCGCAAAATAGTCCTTGCCGCTAGTACGTCTGAAGCGAGTGAATACCAGAGCAGCACTTGGAGACAGATGTTGCTGGGCACGCTCCCTGCACATTACGCCCGCTTTCCTTTTTACATGATCGATGTCTCGTGGGAGAACGAGATACGTGATGACGGACAAGCCGTTGCCGTGCCGAACGGGCTTCGCGTCGTCGAATCCCTCCTGCTCGAGAAATTTAGGCCCGAGGATATCGCGGTTTGCCTGACGGACCAGCTCGATCTTTTTGTCGGTCCTGACACGCGCGTCGTCGGCCTCCACGCTCATAACCCGCTGGGCATTGCTTTTGCGACCGACGTTTATACCCGTATGTACGGCCGCGCAAAAGAGCCGGTTAACGCTGTCGAATTTCGGCGACTTGCTACGCATCCGGCGATACAAAAACAAAAGGATCATCTGAAGCTGATCGTCGGCGGGCCGGGTTCGTGGCAGATCGAGAAAAAGAATCTGCAGGACGAGTGGGGC
>JBKKAS010000435.1:0-11954 GCA_046714595.1 Pyrinomonadaceae bacterium
AGTCTGAAGCGATAGACTTCTTGTATCAGCTTTGCGATCTTAGCGAGCTTTGCGTGAAAGAATCTCACGCAGAACTCGCAGTGGACGCAGAGGAAGACAAGGAGAATACGATGATCAACATCAGACGATCGAACGAACGGGGCCACGCAAATCACGGCTGGCTCGACACGCGATTTTCATTTTCATTCGCCGATTACTACGACCCGAAGTTTATGGGCTTTCGCGATCTGCGCGTCATCAATGAGGATTTTATCGAACCCGCGCAAGGCTTTCCCAAGCACGGCCACCGCGACATGGAGATAATCACGTACATGATCTCGGGCGAGCTGTCGCATCGCGACTCGATGGGAAACGGCGAGACGATCCGCCCAAGCGAGGTCCAACGGATGACGGCCGGAACGGGCGTGCTTCATAGCGAGTACAGCTCGCCGACCGACCGGACGCACCTTTTGCAGATCTGGATATTGCCGGAGAAGAACAACTTGCAGCCGGGTTACGAGCAGAAAGAATTTAGTAGCGAAGAGAAAAAGGGCCGGCTCCGGCTAGTCGCGTCGCGGGGTGGCGATGCCGGTTCGGTCCATATTAATCAGGACGTAAAGCTGTATGCGTCGATCTTAAATGCGAACGACGAGGTGGCGCACGCGCTCGCCGACGGCCGCCATAGCTGGATTCAGGTGATAAGCGGTTCGCTGGATGTTAACGGCCAGAAGCTCGATGCGGGCGACGGTGCTGCGATTAGCGAGGAAAGCGTGCTGAAGTTTAGATCCTTATCAGACAATACGGAGTTTCTGTTTTTCGATCTTAGCTAAGTCCGGCCCGGAGCTTGGGGGGCCACACCGTAATTACCGATTATCGTATTTATCGGTTCAGAGTCGACCGGATGGGCCGATTTAAGGAGAATCCCGCGATCCTCTGCCGGGCCCAGGTAGCCGATGACCTGTGCGGGACGGAGTTCGGAGCAATTTGGGCTATAAGTTCTCTCATTCCGGCCTCGTGCCGGCTGATTGTTATGTTCGCGGCCCGGCAGATTTCCTTTCCACCGAAAGCGGACGCGATTAAAAAACCTAATAATCCCCGGTAAAACTGCTCGGATCATCCGCATTCCAGCTTAGCGAGGTTCGCCAGATCTACAACGTAGCCCCAATGTGATTACAGTTCCATATCGCCGGTAGCTAACTGCGATTGAACCGAGCTATAACGGCCGGTCTCCCCGGAATTCACGCTTGTGCGTTCGATCGAGCCGCTCGACATAGTACAACTCGATCATCCGGCGCTTTATGCGACGGTTATCCATCCACAGATGGAGATAAAGACCGCCGAGGCTCGAGCGGTGCTCCCCGGAGAAGTTTCGTTGAGCACTGCGACGAGGCAGTGGGCGAATCTCGGCAGCCTTGTCGCCGCGCTTGCAAAGGACGACTACGCCCTGATGGCTCGTTCGCTCGAAGATCGAATTGTCGAACCGGTACGCAAATTCCTGATCCCGAAATTCGACGAGTTAAAGATGGCTTCGATTTCTGCCGGCGCGCTGGGCGGCGGGATCTCCGGTTCCGGGCCGTCGGTATTTATGCTGAGCGAAAGTCTCGAGCTTGCATCTAATGTTGCATCGGCGATGCGCGAGGTTTATTCACAGACGAAAATCGCCTTCAAGATCTATGTTTCCGAGATCAACCCGGCGGGCGTCAGAGTGACCGGGAATCGTTGACGTATTTTGTTCTGTTGAAAAAGGTCTGAGAAAAGACGAAAATGTGTATTCGGCGGCGCGAGAAATTCTGAATCTCACGTTAAGGCGCGACTGATTGGGATGTTAACAAAGGAATTAGAAGAGACTTTAAGCCTCGCAGTCGATGAGGCAGTGAAGTATAAGCACGAATACGTGACGCTCGAGCATCTGCTGTATGCGCTTGTCGAGGACAGCTCGGCAGCCGATGTTTTGACGCACTGCGGGGCGGATCTGCAAACGCTGCGCGATTCGCTACTTGATTACTTTCGTGACGTGCTTGAGAAATTGCCCGAGGGAGCGAAGCAGCTTCCCGAGCTTACATCTACTTTTCAATCCACGATCCAGTACGCCGTTCTTCAGGCGGAAGGCAGTGGCCAGTCGACGGTTGACGGCGGAAATATCCTGGCCGCGTTTTATCAGGCCGAGCAAAGTTACGCCGTGTACCTACTGCTCCAGCAAGGCGTCACGCGGCTCGATATTCTCAATTATATTTCCCACGGAATTTCAAAGATCGACACCGGCGGCCACTTTCCTGAACCGTTCGATGACGAGGAGTTTGGCGGGCTCGGCGCACCTGAACGAAGAAAGCCGCTTGAAAGCTTTACGGAAGAGCTGGTCGAACGTGCAGCCAGTGGGCTGATCGATCCTATTGTCGGACGCATTGCGGAGATCGAAAGGACAATCCAGGTTCTCTGTCGGCGAAAGAAAAATAATCCGTTATACGTCGGCGAACCCGGCGTCGGGAAAACGGCACTGGCTGAAGGCCTGGCGTTGAAGATCAGCGAAGGCGATGTTCCCGATGTACTAAAGGACGCAAAGGTCTTCGCGCTCGATATGGGCGCGGTTCTCGCGGGAACGCGCTATCGCGGCGATTTCGAACAGCGCTTCAAATCAATCATCAGCGAATTAAAAAAACAGCCGAATGCGATCCTCTTTATCGACGAGATCCACACTATCGTCGGTGCCGGCTCGGTCCAGGGCGGTTCGATGGACGCTTCTAATATTTTGAAGCCGGCACTTGCTGCCGGTGAGCTTCGATGTATCGGCTCGACGACCTATAGCGAATACAAGGCGGCCTTCGAACGTGACCGGGCGCTCGCACGTCGATTCCAAAAGATCGAGATCGGTGAACCGACGATCGACGAAACGTATCAGATACTAAAAGGTCTTAAAAAGTTTTACGAGCAGCATCACGGCGTCAGGTACAGCAACGAGGCGCTCAAGACCGCGGCCGAGCTCGCCGGAAAATATATCAATGACCGCTTCCTGCCCGATAAGGCGATCGATGTGATCGATGAAGTGGGTGCGTCGGTGAAGCTGATGCCGGCGAACAAGCGACCGAAAAAAGTTTCGGTGCAGATGGTCGAGAACACGATCGCCCGCATGGCGAAGATCCCACCGAAGACGGTCGTCGCGGATGAGCGAGGGCGCCTGAAAACGCTTCGCGAGGATATCAAGAAGGTCATCTTCGGTCAGGATGAGGCGATCAATCGGATTGTAGACGCGATCCAGATCTCGCGTGCCGGACTCGGTCATCAGACCAAACCGGTAGGGTCGTTCTTGTTTTCCGGACCGACCGGCGTTGGCAAGACCGAAGTTTCAAAACAGCTCGCTGAGATCCTGGGCGTCGAGTTCATTCGTTTCGATATGAGCGAGTATGCCGAGCCGCATACTGTTTCGCGTCTTATAGGTGCCCCGCCGGGTTATGTCGGTTTTGATCAGGGGGGGTTGTTGACCGAAGCGATCATGCGAACGCCGCATGCGGTCCTGGTTCTGGATGAGATAGAAAAGGCGCATCCCAATCTTTTCAACCTGCTGCTGCAGGTGATGGATTCCGCGACGCTCACGGACAACAACGGAAAGAAAGCTGACTTTCGAAATGTGATCCTGATAATGACGACGAATGCCGGTGCGAGAGAGCTATCATCAGGCGGCGTCGGGTTCCGAAATAGTTCCGATACGAAAGGTAACGCGAAGGGCGTGATCGAGCGGACGTTCACGCCGGAGTTTCGAAATCGTCTGGATGCATGGGTGCCATTCAAGGCCCTGGACAACGAGGTAATAAAGTTGATCGTCGACAAGTTTATTAACGAGTTGAACGGACAGCTGGCGGAGAAACGCGTGATCGTAAAGCTGGACGAGACGGCGCGCGATTGGCTGGCCGTAAATGGCTTTGATGCCCGATACGGCGCACGTCCGATGTCGCGGCTCATACATGACAAGATCAAACAGCCGCTGGCGAACGAGATTCTTTTCGGAAAACTCACGGGCGGTGGAAGCGTGAGCATCGTGGCGGAAGACGACGATCTGAAATTGAATTACTGATTGCCCCTGAATTTAGAAACACGCAAATGAAAAGGCCCGGCATTTCTGCCGAGCCTTTCTTGATTATGTCTCGAAGATTATCTCTTCCGCTTAGCGGCTGATTTCTTCGGAGCGGCTTTCCTGGCCGGAGCCTTTTTCTTTGCTGCGGCTTTTTTCTTCGGAGCAGCTTTCCTCTTCGGAGCAGCTTTCTTGGCTGCCGGTTTTTTCTTAGCCGGAGCTTTTTTCTTAGCCGTTGCTTTTTTCGGAGCAGCTTTTTTCGCTGCAGGTTTTCGAGCAGCGGTTTTCTTTTTCGCTGCCGGTTTCTTTTTAGCTGTTGCTTTTTTTGCTGTTGCCATAGTTTTGTTTTCTCGTGATTGAAATAAGATAGAGCTAGAGTTAGTAGCCTGCACTAACGTATCACAATTTGAAAAAGAATTGTCAAGTTTTTTTTTCGCTCGGCGAAAATTTTTTTCGGGGGGTTTGTGGAATTAGTTTTGGATTTTTTATTTGCGCGATCGGCGAGAGAAATTTTGTTGTCCGCGCATCGCAGCGAAAAGTTTGTATGACGAAACCTTTTTATCGAAAGGGGTAACAAAAGTTTTTCTTTTTCGAGAGTTTGCTCGTCTGAGAATTGATTTTTAGGATGTTCGTTTGAGAGATTTCACCGTGGCCGCAAACGCGGATTTGTGCGCGGTGTGACGACGATCGCATCACTCACTTTTCGCTCGCCTTCTTTGTCGGAAGTTTTGTTGACGACACTCCCATCAAGAAACATCGTTGTCGATCCTCCACCATCGAGATTCATCGCGTCGAGCGCTCCGAGCGACAAAATATAATCGGCGAGCTCCTGAAGATTCATTCCGACGCTCACGCCCGGCTGGCGGCCATCGACCGTGATCATTAGAAACTTCCCGTCTTTCAATTTCGCGACGGCGGTTCGCGGATGCCGCATCTCGACAAATGATCTGCCGGCCTTCTCCTGTTCCCAGGTGATGTCGATCTTGCCGTTCCTGATGAGCAGCGGAACCCCCGCGACGATATCTTCGGCGTGTGCTTCGACTACTGGGGACAGCCGTTCCGCTCGCGCATCCGGTGTTAGCGGAAGCGTGCTGCTTCCGAGCCGAATGATCTTTGATCCGGTTCGTGCGACCTTTAACAACTCTTCGCGAGCTTTTCCGGTTGCCGAAATTACATAACCGTCCGACGGTATTAAGCTCGAGCCCGACGCGTCCCTGACGGTGCGTACTCTTCTATCCTTTACTACAATCTCCACGCCGTCGCTGTCAGTAAGGGTCGTAGGATTAAACTCAGGTGTGTATATGATCAGCTCGTCGGACTTCCTCTCGCGGTTGATGCCTGAGATCGGGATGTCCGTCTTGCCGAGGCGTAGGAATTTCTTGCCAAGAGGAAGATGCCCGATATAGGTCCCGTCTTCATCTCGGCCTCGTCTCTTTGAATCATTTATTATCACGAGAGCAACGCGGTCTGAATATGGCTCACTGTAGTCGACTCCATCAATGCGGAGCGCTCCGACCGAATCGCCGGCGAACTCACTCTTATCCAGTCTAAAAAATCCCGCGTTGATCGCGGCCACTGCTCCGTGACGCGTTGCGATCGACGAAGTCTTTTCGGTACCGATCGCTTTATCCAGTGCATGGTGAACATCGAGCCGGACTTTGGTGAGATCGAGACGAAGGAGATTTATCTTGACTGGATCGCCGCCGAGTTTGTGATCGACGTGGGCATATTCAACACCCGGGTGAACGGTCCTGAAATCCTGCGCGAGGGATTTGCCACAGAGGGCACAGAGAAGACAAAGAATGGAAACGAAAGTTTTTCGCGTGGCGAAAACGATTGGCGTGTAAGTCTCGTTTAGAATTCGACGGCTCATGTCAAGTCTCCGTGGCTTCCTATAATACCCGAAACAATTAGCTCATCGAATCGTTCGACCAATTATTTCACCCACGCCTCGACTTTCGCGTCTTCAAGTCGTTGGATGTTGACGACTCGGCCGAGCACTTGATAGCGCATAAGGCTTTTTAGCGGACGACGACGAATCGTCGAAAGGTCGACCCGACCTTCCCACTCTTCGGTGATTTCGGCTTCACCGACAATCGGACCGGTAAAGATTTTTTCCACCTCAGTCTCAGGCGCCGGAACGCCACCCATCGGCAGGTACGAGATCGCTGATTCAACGCCGCGAAGCGAAAGCACCCCGGCAAAGAAGCTAACGACGACAGACGAGAATGCGAGGGCCGTCCTTGAAACGCGTTTCTTGATAGCATTCCACCCGACCGGACAATCCTTTGTCAGCACGGTCCCGTCCTTTCTGCGAAAGAACCTGACGCATAGGCGACCTTCCGACTTCATCAATAGACTCTCTGCCTCACCGCGGGTCATGCCGGAGAGGTTATAGACATTTAACTTGCAATCGCTGCAGAAGCGTCGTCGCTCGTTTCCATACATTTCATTCCAATCGGATCTGCACGGCGACGCGATACGGATATTATCCAGCGGGTTATTAAACATGGTGGTACTCCTCTGGAACTTTGACGCGCGAAATTGCTTGTTTGTTCCGCCAGTGGAAAATAGATTGATATTCTTCTGGTTGGTTTGGGTTCAGAGTGCGAGCTTCAGCTCGTTTCGGTCCAAGCTAAGAACAAGCTAAAGCTTGAACTCTGAACTGGTCCAGTTTCCGTTCCAATCAAAACATTCCGTCCCGCGAAATCGTTTCTTGTAGTCGTAGAACGATTCACCCTCGTATGCGTAGCCCTGGTAGTAAAACTCTTTTCCGTTTTCACGTCCGAACTCGATCACCTTCAGCATTGTGAAGATCCCAAGGCTGCGGCGCGTTAGTTCCGGGTCGAACATTCCGTAGATCGCGGAGACAGATCGCGCGCCGATATCGAAATAACTCGCGGCGATCAATTTTCCTGCGAGACGAACGGCTATCTCAAAAGTTTCACCGGGAACCCGTGAAGGATCGCCCGAGAGAAAGTCGAAGATCGAATCCGGGACACCGGACTCGAATCTCTGCTTATGACGTTCGAACAAAGCGATGGATTCGTCGGTTATCTCGACCGGGCGAATCAGAACGTCGACGTCGGAGTTTCGGTTTAGAACGCGTCGCTGGCTTTTGGAGGCGGAAAAATTGGAAACGCGTATCCTGAGCGGAATCACGCGGCGAATGTCGTTTTTATAAAAGCCGAAGCTATAGCGGAAGAACTGGGTACCGAAATGCCGCCAGCCGTCGGCGAGGAGTGTGTCGAGTTGAACGGGCGAAACTCGGTCGGCATAAAACTCTTCGTTGATGAACGAAATATCTGCGTCGAACATTGCCAGTCGTGCCGGTGACGATGCTAATGAACGATCTTTCCTTCCTGCGAGGTGTCGATCTGCGTAAGCTCGACGCCTTCGTTGTAGAAAAAGATCTTCATGTTGTCGAACAGGAACTGGTGCGAATCGGGGTTCGAGACGTCGAGGCCGAAGTGGTTGATGAGCTGCTTTTGCTTAACCTGCCATTCGGCCCAGCACGCTTTGCAGATCTCGGCTCCGATCTTTTGCCCGAGCTCCGTCGGTATCGGAGCCATACCGAGCGGCTCGCCTTTCGTTCCGCACTTCGCGCATTTGAATTTATCGCTTCCAAATATTGCCATATGTAATTTTAGATTTGCGATTTGCTATTAGCAAGGAGCGGGCGGTTCGAGGTAAGCGTCTTTTTTGAACGCGGATTGGGCAGATCAAGCGGATGCTGACGGATCTGAAAAGATTTTCTGATCCGCTTCAATCAGCCAAATCCGCCTGATCCGCGTTCAAAAAAGGCTTATCCATCCGCGGCGCGGATCGCAGCCAGCACGTCGTCGTCCTTCGGCCGGAACAGACTGACCGCCTCGGCTTTCTTATAAGAGATCTTGCCATCTTTATCGATGACGACAATGCCGCGTGCGGAGCGGCCCGGCAGCCACGATTTCATGTCGTACATTTCCGACACCTTGCGGTCGGCGTCCGACAACAGGCGAAGCGGCAAACTGTTCTTTTCGGCAAATCCCTTGTGCGAATCGACCGTGTCGGTTGAGATGCCGACGACCTCCGCGCCCGTGGCCTGATACTCCGACCAGTGATCGCGTACCGAGCAAAGCTGCGCCGTACAGACGGGTGTGTTGTCACCCGGATAAAACATGAGCACGACAGTCTTGCCGCGGTGGTCGCCAAGCGTCCAGTCGTTTCCGTCGCCGTCTTTTAATGTAAAGTCAGGTGCTTGCTGTTCGGTTTGCATATCGTACTTTCGACCGAAAATGTCTTCGTTTCTAAAACGCTTATCTCACGAACGACCCCGGCAGCGGTCGATCACCAGTAACCCCAAATGAGAGAAAAGTGTTTCCTCCGCTGCTGGCATTTATGAACCATTGTCCGTTTCCACGGAAAACACCGGCATCGAGTTTGCCATCGCCGTCATAATCCCCGGGAGAGGGCAAATCGCCATCGAGTCCGAACGCAAATGCAAAATAGGAAGAGTCTTCACTCCTTAAAACAAACCACGTCCCGGTCGATCCTCGAAAGAATGCGATGTCGGCTTTCCCGTCACCGGTCCAATCTCCCACAACCGTCTTGTCACCGGCGTTTCCAAACGCAACGGCTAGAGATCCCAACGACGATCGTTGAATCCACCATTCACCGTTACCGGACGAACCCGCAGCACGCCACACCGCTATATCGGCCCTACCATCCCCATCGTAGTCTGCTGGCACGGGCTGATCCATGGCGCTACCGAAAGTCACTATCGTTGTGCCCCCGGTCGAACGAGCTATATACCAGGTTCCACTCGATTGCCTAAAGACGGCGGGATCCGCCCGTCCGTCGCCGTCAAAATCTGCCGGGGCCGGAACATCGCTTGTCACTCCAAAGGGGAATGAATAATACGAAAAATCCTCGCTTCGGAGAACGTACCATGACCCGTTCGACGGTCTGTAGAATGCTACTTCATTCCTCCCGTCGCCAGTGAAGTCCGCCGGTACGGGTATGTCCCCTGAAGATCCAAACTGTGCGGCGAAAGTACCGCCGTCCAAGGATCGATTGATCCACCACTCAGCTACTGCAGGACGAAAAATCGATATGTCTGTTTTTCCTTCTCCGTCGAAATCGACCGATCTCGAATTGATAAGACGAGCGATCTTGTTCCGCACCTGACCGCGGACACCGCTGAATGATCCTCCGATAATCGGCTTGTTGTCGATCTGCAATGCTAAAGAGTAGACGTAATCGACCGGACTATCGGTTCCAGATTTAAACGAACCGTCCACATCGCCATTTGAATTCAATCTACAGACCCTGTTACACGGCACGCCCCCCACACTGTCGAAATTACCAACGATCATGATCTTGCCACCCAGCGTAAGCGCGGTGTCGTAGACATTGATTGACGTATCGACAATATTCGCGTTGAATGTAGCATCGAGACTGCCGTTGGAGCCTAGCCGCGCGATCCTGTTGCGCAACACACCGTTGAAAGTCGTGAAATAGCCTGCTAACAGAATCTTCCCGTCGGGCAGGAGCTCGACGGAATTCACGCCGTGGCTAGCCCCGGTTCCGACCGTAAAGGAATTATCTGGGGTGCCGTTCGTGTTCAGGCGGATGATCCCTTTCGAATTCGTCCCGCCGATACTTGTGAAATACCCTCCGACGAGCATCTTGCCGTCCGACTGCACTACGATGCCGGTGACAATGCCCGAAAAATCGGCGGTTACTGGACCCGCACTAAACGAGGTATCGAGGCTTCCGTTGGTATTCAGCCTAGCGATGTTAATGCGTGGTACTCCGTTTACCGTGCTAAATTCGCCGCCGATCATCACCTTGCCGTCACTCTGAACAGCGATTGCCCTCATTGCGACGCTGGAACCTTCGACCCCGCTGCCGGGATCAAAGCTCGTGTCGAGGCTACCATCGGCATTCAATCTTGCGATTCGGTTTCGGGCAGTACCATTGACGGAGGTGAAATAACCTCCGATCAATACCTTGCCGTCGGGTTGTAAGGCGACAGCCCGTACCTGGCTCGCACCGCTGCCTCCAAAGCCTTCATCAAGTGAACCGTTTGGGTTCAGTCGGGCGATCCCCATTCGCACCGGCCCAAAAAAGTCACCGCCGACGAGAATCTTGCCGTCGGGTTGGACTACCAAGCAAAAGACGTCGTTTGCGAAGGTAGTTCCGGCGTTGAAGGATCGGTCAGGACTGCCATCAGCCGCAGCGACGCTCCGGGAACCAGACCCGAGAAAAAGTGAACCAAAAAAAACGATGAGGAAGAATCTTAAAAACATATCAGCTAAACGTTATCATCGAATTAAGAATCGTTGCCAGGATGAGCAGGAATAACACGCATACTATTTGGACCCGACCAGCAGGGACTGCCTATTAACCAAAATCACGGATATCTCTAAACGGTTTCTCGGCGTCGTTGAAATCGGGGCGATAGTAATGCGACGCCGATTCGTACTCCTGCATAAAGCCTTCTTCCATTCCAAGTTCCTCAAGAAGAGAGACGGCGTTGAACCATTCGCCTTCGGAGATGCGGCGTGAGAGCAGGATGTACCGATCGTCGGTCGCGGCCTTATTCGTCGCGTAGTACTGGGCCATCAGCGAGATCGCCGTTCGCGGCCCGAGGTCGTCGCGGATCCATCGAAGGTTCTCTTCGATGCAGGCGATGTCGTTCGGTAAGACCAGCAGGCGGATCATCAGTCCTCGCCGCAACAAACCGCCTTCGTCGAACACGAGCTCGTCACCCATCTGCCGGTGCATCTCTTTGATCGCCGCACGCGCATGCGTCGTGTAATCGCGAACTTTCGAATACTGAAATCCCGCGTCCGAGTCGGCATACTTAAGGTCAGGAAGATAGATATCGACGATGCCGTCTAGCAGTTTCAAAACCTCAACCGAATCGTACGCGTTCGTGTTGTAGACGATAGGCAGCCGCAAGCCTTTCTCAGCGGCGATGAGAATTCCACGGGCCATCTGCGGTGCGAAGTGCGTCGGCGAAACGAACCCGATGTTGTGACATCCACGCTCCTGCAGCTCGAGCATCATCTCGGCAAGCCTTTCGTGCGTGACCTCGTTTCGCTTCTGCGTTTTCCACGTCTGCGAGATCTGATAATTCTGGCAATAGACGCAGCGAAGATTGCAGTTGCCGAAAAAGATGTTCCCCGCGCCGCCGGTTCCGGACAGACACGGCTCCTCGCCAAAATGCGCAGTGTAGCTTGAGACGATCGGCAGGCGTCCCGAATAGCACGCGGCGATCTCGTCCTTCAGACGGTCGTTCCCGCAAAGCTTCGGGCAAACCGTGCATGACGCGAGTAGAGCCTCGAGGGCAAGGACGCGCTCGTGCAGCTCATTCTCCGCTAAAAGTGTCAGGTATCTCGCTTTCATCTTTTATCCGGGCCAATCCCAAGCCGCCGCGCCTGCCTTTTGGCTTGTACTTGAGCGCGACCTCGCGCGGCGCGACCTTGCGGGCGAGTTCCCATGTGAAATCCATCTCCGCATTTACCGTCGCGGTCGCCATCCCCGTTTCGCGAAGCATCAACACGCTTCCCCAAAACAGGAACATGATACCCACGATCCCGATCGGGATCGGCACCCAGCGATATGTGTTGAAGATCGCAGCAACGGCGATCGTCACGCTGGTTAGCGTAAACATCCCGATACCGTAATAGAACATCTGCATCGCTCGCTGCAGTATTCGCGAGCGTGTCGTCACTTTATCGAGCAGGTCGACGATCACCTCGACGCGTTTGTCATACAGCGGTACTGCGTCCTTGTCCTCGGCGTAGATCAGTTCGCTCAGTCGCTCTTCCAGCTGACGGACGCGGTCGATCACACGTCCGAGGCGCGTCGACGTCGAAAGCACGAGTGAACCCGTTGCCGAGATCAGCAACGCCGGCGTGAC
>JBKKAS010000436.1:0-5897 GCA_046714595.1 Pyrinomonadaceae bacterium
GCCTCCACCAGCCGCGCCGCATTTTCGAGTTCAAGGTTGCCGAGCTCAAGCCGGCCGTAATCCATCTGCCCGTAGAGAAAACGGCGATGACCCGAAAGCGCGAAGCGAACGCCGGCGGTCGCAAAAATGTCCTTCAGTTCTTCGAGAAAGACAGGGCCGCCGTCGATATCGGGCAGTTTATGCAAACCATCGATCATCAGAAAGCCGGGCTCGTTATTGGCAGCAGCACGGATGGGCGCCGCGAGACATGTTCGAATAAACGATCGATTATCCGGCGAGCCGGAAGCTCTTCGTGCGGTCTCGATCAACCGATCGATCCAAAATCCACCGATCGAGAGTGAAAGCTCGGACAGCTCTTCCAATGCAGATGCCGCCCGCACTATCGTCGGGTCCTGGCGGCGAAATGCGATCAGTTGTCGAATAAATTCGTGAAGGAAAGCTTCGGCGATCTCGTGACCCGAATTGAAAGTCGAACGAATGGAAAAATAGAAGGGGACGATCTGCTGCTGTTCTCTGAACAGTTGGTCGTACGTCTGCTTCAAAAGCTCCGACGCCCCGGCCCCGGGCGTGGCGAGAACCAGCAGTCCGGCGCCATCGTTCGGCGATCGAGCACACTCGAGTAATTGGTCGACCGCGTCTTCCCGGCCTACAAAGTCAGCGGCCGGTCGCCCGGCCAATATTCTCGAATATTGTGATCCGGACATTTTAATGGATCTTCTCGTTGAACGAGTTGCCGAAGCCGTCGTATACCTGCACGTTATTCCGGCCGTGGTTCTTTGCCTCGTATAACGCGTGGTCGGCCGCCCCGACGATATTCTCGGGACTATCGATCTCGCTGGAGCACGACGCGATGCCGATACTCACGGTAATTTTTCGTTTTGGAAATTCGGTGTGCTCGATCCGCTGACGAAGACGTTCGGCTATCGCGGCGGCTTCGCCCGATGTCGTTTGCGGCAAAAGTATGGCGAACTCCTCGCCGCCGTAACGCGCCGCGACGTCTGCACCGCGCAAGATGTCCTGGAGCACGCTCGCGACGATCTTTAGGGCAGTGTCGCCGGCCGGATGACCGAAAGTATCGTTATACGATTTGAACGCGTCCACATCGAGCATCATAAGGCTCATCGGAAATCGATGTCGCTTCGGTCGCTGGATCTCTTCTGCGAGGCGCTTTTCAAGGTACCGCCGATTGAGAAGACCTGTAAGCGCATCCGTGACCGAAAGCTGCTCGAACTCTCCGGCTTTGTCCTTCAGCACGGTGCGATCGATGGCGACGGCTATCTGGGGCCCTATCGCCTGCAGCAGCTCCAGATCGCGTTCGCCGAAAACGCCGCCGCCGGCTTTGTCCGTGAAGTTCATCACGGCGATCCGCCGCTCACCGATAAGTATCGGGTAACTGAGAAAAGATTCTGTCTTGTAGTTCCATTCGGCGGGTGCTGCTCTGACGCCGATCCGTTTAATGTCTTCTACGATCACCGGGTTGCCGTCTTCCAGGACGAGCTTCGCAACACGGTGGCCGATGTCGGGTTCAGCGAAAAGATTGACCCGCGAGCCTATCGCGGCCTGGGCGCGAAGCTTATCCGACTGTTCGCCGCGAACGAGCAACGACGCCCGCTCCGACTGGACAAGCTCTGCTGAAAGCTGCGTCACATCCGTCCAAAACTCTTCCGCGTCTATCCGCTTGAGGCTCTCGTTAAAGCGTGACACCGCGCGATTAAGCCAGTCCCGGCTGGAAACCTCGTGCTGAAGACGCAGGATCTCAAGCTGCGGTCCGACGCGACGGCAAAGCCGCGCGATCCCGGCCGCCACTTTATCGTCGATCTCGCCCTCGACACCGATCGCTCCGCGAATCTCACCACCGACCACTGAAGCAAAAACGTTCAGGACTCGTCCGGGTCTTCCCTCGTCGTCCTCCATACGCTCGCGAAGCTCGAAAGCGCGTTCTCCCTGCGATGATGCGAGCAGCCGCTCATTGTCCGCCGCGACCCCGATCTTTATCGGCATTCCTAGAAGAGCTCCACGAGCGGCCGTGATCGTGAACCGGTTGTTTTTTCGCTCGAGCCAGACCAGCGAGTCGAGCTTAAACGTCGCGCTCACGAACTCCAATACTATTTCGCAGGCCGTAATGTACTCGAGTATCGCGAGACGACCGTACAACGAGCGGAGCTCGGCAGCCTCATTCGCACGCCGGTGCATCAACTCGGACGGTGAAGTAGCCGCTGGAGGTTCCGGTACCGCTTTGGCCGCCGTCGTGGCCTGCTTTATGGGCGTATCCGGCTGTATCACCTCGGCTTTCTTCTCGACAGGTTCGGTTCGAGGGACTTCCAGGTCAAGCAGGTCATCGGTTTTCGAAACGCGAAATTGCGATAGCTCTTCGACGGCCGCTTCGATAGGCGAAACAGAACCGGTCATCAGGACATTTGCGAAAAACTCATTAGGGGGAAAATCCTTCCAGTCGCCCAAGATGGCCCGGTCGGTAGCTTTGCGGTAGTTTTCCGCGGTGAGAAACGTGCGTCCGACGATCGCGACGAACCGTTTGCCTCGGTCCGCAACCGGAACTGCCTTGCAGGTCAGCCCCGCGTAACACGTGTACTCAAAGGGCTCCCCGGCAGCCGTTCGTTGGTAGGCGATTCCACAGTATTCGGCACATTTTGGAGAGAAGTCCGGCGAGGCGGTGAGCGCCCGGCAGATCGAGTTGTTATTCGACACCGAGATCTCGTGTGAACCCGCGTCCAATACGGCCACCGCGACGCCATTGTCCTCGGCTACGCGGTCAAGCTTCTTATCTTTTTTACCTGCCTGTGGGCTCATCTAATGAATACAACTTCACTTTCGAGGGTGGGGAAATACACTCCCGAAACAACCTTAAACTTTTTGCGTCTTTGCTTTAATAGACGCAATCCGGCCTTAGTTTCAAGAAAAAAGAGGCCCCGTCTACATGCCATTTCCCGATTATGTCACACAGGCGGTTCAGGTTCTATTGCGTGATTCGCGGGTGCAACGGTTCGATGCACTTTTTCTTGCCGGATCGCACCGACATGGCGATGTCATGTAAAAAGCTACCTAATCTAAGGCGTTACGGTTTTGGCACGTTGATTGTAAATAGAAATCCTGATAGCAATAAATTTCAGAAATTGTCATTTTCCAGGGAGGTAATTTTTCATGATCAACGAATACGAAACGAAAAAACCGAATACTGACGCAACTTTCGATTCGACGACCGCGTCGAACGACGACGTCATTTCAACGCTCAACGGACTGATCGAGACATGCAAGGACGGGCAGGACGGCTTCAAAGAAGCTGCCGAAGGCGTCGAACGATCGGACTTGAAATCGCTCTTTTACGAGTTTTCACAGCAACGTTCGCAATTTACGGGCGAACTTCAGTCGCTGGTTCGTGAACTCGGCGGCGATCCGGAAAATTCCGGCAGCGTCGCTGCCGCATTGCACCGGGGCTGGATCAATATCAAGTCAGTCGTGACGGGTAAGGACGAAGGGGCGATCCTCAACGAGTGCGAACGCGGCGAAGATTCGGCAAAGGCAGCGTACAAGGCTGCCTTGGAAGAGCCGCTTCCGGCGAATGTTATCGAGACGGTGCAGACACAGTACACCGCGGTTCAGGCGGCCCATGACCGGGTCAAGGCTTTGCGCGATTCGGCCGATAACAATCCGGCTGATAAATCGAACACGGCATCAACAAGCTTCTGATCATACATTCATATCTCGGCTTGTTGTAAGAAGAGGCCCGCGAACTTCGCGGGCCTCTTTTTTAGTGACGAGTGACGAGAGGAGCACTCTTGTCTCTTGTCTCGTCACTCGTCACTCATCGCTTCTCCCGCCCCAATCGCTCCCATGCCGGAGTTGTGTTCGATGAGCGGATGTTCCGGGTTGATGCGGACGCAGGCGGCGAGATGTCGCGGCTTAATCTCGGCGAGTGCCGGGACAATTTGTTTACATTCCTCGATGGCAAAGGGACAGCGCGTGTGGAAATGACAGCCCGGCGGAGGATTAATCGGCGACGGAACATCACCCTTCAGAATGATGCGCTCGCGGGTCGCCTCGATCTCCGGATCCGGCACCGGCACGGCCGAGATAAGCGCTTTTGAATACGGCATCAACGGCTCCGCGTAAATATCTTTGGCATCGGCGAGCTCGACGATCTTGCCGAGGTACATCACCGCAACGCGGTCAGATAGATGACGCACCGCACGCAGGTCGTGCGAGATAAAAAGATAAGTAAGGCCTTTTTCAGCCTGAAGACGCTCCATCAGGTTCATGATCTGCGCCTGGATGGAAACGTCGAGTGCAGAGATCGGCTCGTCGGCGACGATGAATTCCGGATCGACCGCAAGTGCACGGGCGATACCGATACGCTGCCTTTGCCCGCCGGAGAATTCGTGCGGGTAACGCTTGATGAAACGTCGGCTGAGACCGACTGTCTCCATCAGATCTTCAACCTTCTTGTTGACCGACGACTTTCCGTTCCCGAGTCCGAACGTGCGGATCGGCTCACCGATAATATTGCCGACCGTCATTCGCGGATTCAAGCTGGCGTACGGATCCTGAAAGATCATCTGCAGATGTTTTCGCTGCTCACGCATCGCTCTCTGCGGCAGGTGCGCAAGGTCCTTGCCGTTGTAAAGTACGCGACCGCCGGTCGGTTCGGTCAGCCGCAGGATCGCCTTCCCGAGCGTTGATTTCCCACAACCCGATTCGCCGACGAGACCGAGAGTTTCGCCCTTCCGGATGTCGAGCGATACACCGTCAACGGCTTTCACAATTTTTGCCGCGCTGAATAAGCCTCCGCCCAGGCGGTAGTAAACCTCCAGGCCGTCGAGGGAGATAACTGTGTTGTCGTTATTGTCCATCTATTTAGCCGGCGGCTCGATCGTGACCTTTGATTCAGTATCGTAATTGACGGTCATATTTTTGAGTGTGCCGTTCGTGTACTCGACGTAGATCTTCATCGGCACCCCCGTGTCATGTCCGATCCAGATCTTCGATGTGAACGGATAATTTCCGACAGGCGTGACGTTCTTGTAGCTATAAGCGAGAGCGGGTTTGCCGTCGACAGCATCTTCGCCCTCAAATTTAACGTCCGTGAGTGTCTTCAAACCGTCTTCGGTAAACGAATCGCGAAGCGTCGGTATCGAGGCGTTAGCGGTCGGCATCTTCGTCCACTTACCATTGGCGTTCATGTACGACTCCTTGCCGATCCAGATCATCTCCATTCCAGCACCCGTTCCGCCGAGATACTTAACGTGGAAGCGATCGGGGGCCGCATACTCGACCTGTGATTTGATCTCAGTTTGGCCTACGCCTTCCATGTTTGCGGTGAAGTAGGGAAGCTCGAGAAATTTTCTGGACGCCTCGACAACGTCCGCCTTTGGATCGGAACCACCTGTCGCCGTGGCTCCTTTAGATCCGCCGGTGAGCGAGCCTGGAAGCTTACAGCCCATCACGACAAACAGGAAAACTAAAAGTACTGGAATGATTCTCTTCATTAGTTTACCTTTGCTCCGGTTGTCGGCGAATCGATCTTCGAATCCGCATAAACCTCCTCCGCGAAATGGCAAAGCGAATGATGGTCCTCGTTTATCTGCACGAACGGCGGGAAATCCGTTCGACAGATATCCTCGGCTCGATAGCACCGCTCCGCGAAGGGACATCCCGGAGGCAGATGCGCGACGTCTGGCGGCAAGCCCGGAATTTGATAAAGCTCGGTTCCCTGTTCATGCGCCGGATCGGGCACACTTTTGAGCAACCCTTTCGAGTACGGATTCGCCGGCGTCGCGAACAATTCTCTTGTCGGGGCCTGCTCGAATACCTTGCCCGCGTACATCACGATGATCTTGTCGGTCATGCCGGCGACGACGCCAAGGTCGTGCGTGATGAGAATG
>JBKKAS010000437.1:0-3755 GCA_046714595.1 Pyrinomonadaceae bacterium
TGCTCGATTCGGTGAAGGTAAAATATGCCACCTCAATCGAACGGCTCGCGGCTGAGATCTCATTCGATACCGGATGAAAAGGTGGCGAAACTGTTGAATGCCGACGGCCGGATCCCCCCCGACCGCAGCGGATTCTTTGATTGAAATCGATATTCTGTGTTCAGCGAAGACCACAGCTCGATGGCGTGGATGCGAGAGTGGAATGACGAGCTCACAGCTATAGACACTTAGTAAGAGTTACGCGTTTTACGCGTGATGATCAGAATGTCTGTACGGATTTTCACGCCTAAAGGCGTAACTCGTGCCTACGAATTAGAGCCGGGCAGGAGCTCGTAGTTTCCCATCTGCCGGTTGTAAGAGTCGAGGGCTCCAACCTCGTCGGCCGTAGCGTCGAGCATTTGCTTTGTCATGGCGATCGAATCGGACAGCTGTTCAAAGTCGAGAAGCGAGAACTTCTCAGGCGTCGACATCGTGACGATCTCGTCGTTAAGGTAGCTGAAAAAATTCTCGATCGACTGGAGCTGGCCTTCCACGAGCTTGACGCTGCGTTCGATCTCGTCAAAGGAAGCGATCCTTCGTTTGAGGATCTCGACATTGGTCTGTTGAATGCGTCGCGTCTTTTCGTCGGCCCCGGCGTTTTCCGCGGCCCGGTAGGCTTGAGAAAGCTGGTTGTGGACAGCTTGTCGATTTATCGATTTGAGATGTTGCTTTCGACGCCGGTAAACATCAAGGAGATCGACGAAATCCTCCCAACGTTGATCCAGAGTTCGCAGATTAGAAGGCAGTGTCCCGGCTCCCGTGAACTTCTTATAGTTGTCCTGGATCTTTTCCTTTAGCCACCGAAGATACTCGACGGCCTCCCGTTCGCGAGGCGTAAAAGTCTTGATCAGTTTTTCTCGTGCAGTCTTATTGGCGAGCAACAATCGCTCTCTTTCGCGCCTTTGTACCAGTTGTCGATACTGTGGCAGGTTCGGAACCACCATCACGTAGATGATTTCCGCGATAAGCGCGAGCAAAAGCGGCCAGATGCTCTGCGTATACGCCGCTGCGACCGCAAAACCGGCGAGCCCCCAGAAGTTGAACGGCTCCTTGACCGCCTCTTTCATGTAGCTAGTTTGAAATCGTTGTAGGTCCTGCTGGTATTTCGCCAAATCTGCCATAAATTACTAGATGCCGATCTAGTTTAACGCGTTCGATGATAACGTCTGCGAGGATTCCGAACGGTTCATTTAATCGAGTAAGGAATAGGCCGTCTAGTTCGACCGGTTCGTGTCGTTTGCTTCGTTCACGATCACCGGGTCGAGGATGTCGTCCTTCTTTGCTTCGCCACCCGACCCGATCTGCTTGCCGGAGGTGCCCGATCCCGATCCGAGCAAACCCATCTGCTGTTTGTATTCGAGCAGCTTGTCCTGAAGCTGGATGTCCATTGCCTCGCGTTCGATGTCCTGCATCTGCGAATCGACGGAGCTTGTCCCGAGCTGAAGTTTGGCCTCGGCAGCGGCAACACGGCGATCGATCTTTTCGCGCATCTCGTTGAAGGTAGAAGCGTCGTCGCCGATGTTGAAGGTTTCCATTGTCTGCGCCAGCTGCTCCTGCAGCTTCGCCTGCTTGGCGGCGGAAATAAGCTGCATGGCCTCGGCGGTGCGCTTTTTCATGTTCAGGACATAGTTGTCCCGAGCCTTCAGGGCTTGCTTGGACGCGAGGGAAGCGTGCTCGAGCTGAGCCCCGGTGCGTTCGAGATCCATTTGCGCTTGTTGGAGCTGGCCGATATAAGCGGTGGCGATGTCGTCGCGTCCCATCTTCACGGACGCCTTGATCTTGGAATCAAGATCGACGACCTGTTTTTCAAGGTGCTCGGCATTCTTGATCAAGAGCCGCTCGGTCGCCATGACCTGCGCGACCGAATTGTTCAATTCAGGTACGCGATCACGCATGTCCCGAATCGTCTGCTGAAGTACCAATTCCGGATTCTCGATCCTGTCCAGAGCGGCGCCTGTACTCGCCCTAAACACTCTCGTAAGTCTTGCCCACAATCCCATCTTATCTGTCTGCTCCTCAAAGAAATATGTTGAAAAACCGTCGTCAAATCCTCTACGACTGTGCGTTTATAGAAGTTGCAATTTCCGGGAACCAGTATAACAGGAAAGTCAATTCCACTAGTAGCTTCGCCCGATGTTCGCAGTTTGACCGGTGCTTCCGCCATGGTTACCGGGATGCAAGTTATAAAACCGCTCGCGTTCCCAAATACGGGAGCAGCGGCATCAAACGACTCGCTGCCTTGTTTATTTCTGGAGTAGGATGATTCAGCGACACTCCGGAATACTCGATCACAATAAGTTAGGCGTTAGAGTCAATAAAATGAAGAGAACACTATCGGGGTTGTTGATTATTGCAATTTATTCGTCAATGTTTCTGCCCATTGCCTTCCAGGCAAATGCGCAGACCGTGGCAAATCTACGAATGACAAGGATGAAGGATATTGCCGGCGGGCTGACGTTCCGTTTGAGCGAAGGAGCTGAGGGTGCCGGGTCGCGTGTCAAGCAGCCGCTCGCGCAAACCGATCCATTGGCGGACGGAGCCGCGGCCGACCTTCTCAAACGCCTTCCGCCGATAACGGCGGAAGCTGACGATCAGACGGATTTTGCGAAACGGGCCGGAACACTCCCCGCACCGAAAACCGGTAAGCAGGTATCGGTGAAGTTTCCCTCGGATGAGGAACGCGGGACTCCAAAAATAAATCCCGGAACAACGCTCGACGTCGTGCGATTCTCACCCGAAGGTGAAGTAACGCTAGCGCCGGACCTCAGCGTTACGTTCTCGCAGCCGATGGTCGCCGTGACCTCGCAGAACGAAGCGGCGAAATATGCTCCGGTTGAGTTGAGCCCACAAGTCGAAGGACGCTGGCGTTGGCTCGGGACAAAGACGCTGATGTTCGATACGGACAAGCGTTTCCCGATGGCGACGAAATTCACGGCACGGGTTCCGGCTGGAACGAAGTCGGCGAACGGGCAGACGCTCGCGAAAGATGTTGTTTGGACATTCACAACTCCGCCGCCGAAGCTTGAACGCTTCGCACCCGTGAATGAGATCGTTACGAGAGACGTGATAATGGCGGCGAGTTTCAATCAGGAGATCAATCCGGAATCGGTTTTGCCGAGAATCAGCGTCACCGCAAACGGTAAACGAATCCTCATCAGACTTGCTACGGAGGACGAAGCCGCTTCCAATGTGTCGGTACAACAGGTAACGCAGTCTTACAATGCACCGCCCGGGCGATGGATAGCATTTAGGGCGGTCGACCTGCTGCCTTATGACTCGACGATCAATGTGACGTTTGAGAGCGGCGTGCCGTCGGCCGAAGGCCCCGGTACAACAGACAAACCGCAGAGCTTTTCATTCAAGACCTATGGCGCACTGAAATTCATCGATGCGTCCTGCGGCTGGGATCAGAAGAGGAAGCTCTGCAGGCCGGACGAAGATTTTCATGTCCGGTTTAATAACTCTCTTTATCCTATCGGACTCGACGAATCGTTTGTTCGAATTGAACCCAAGATCGAAAACGCAAAGGTCTATGCCTCGGGTGAGTACATTTACATACAGGGTTACAAAAAGGGCAACACGACCTATAGGATTTCCATTCACGGGAAGTTAAAGGACGTCTACGGACAGACCTTAGGCACGGGCCCGACCATAACTCTGAAAGTTGGAAGAGCGGACCCTAATCTTTATGCGCAGGGCGGGCCGATGAGTGTGCT
>JBKKAS010000438.1:0-3708 GCA_046714595.1 Pyrinomonadaceae bacterium
GGCGACAACATCCAGATGGAGATCACACTGATCGCCCCGATCGCGATGGAGAAAGGACTTCGCTTCGCTATCCGTGAGGGCGGAAGAACAGTCGGTGCCGGTACGGTGTCCGAAGTTGTTGAATAAGGATTAGTCATTTGTCCTTGGTCCTTTGTCATTTGCGAAGGACCAAGGACTAATGACAAAGGACGTATTTAGAATGCCGAGAGATAACATAATTTTGCAGTGCACTGAGTGCAAAGAGCGCAATTACGTCACGACGAAGAACAAAAAGAACACGCCGAACAGGCTTGAGTTCAAAAAGTTCTGTCGTCGCTGCCGTTGCCACACGCTGCACAAAGAGAACAAGTAGCGATTTTGGATTTTAGATTATGGATTTTGGATTGGTCTTATGGTCAACTCTTCAATCCAAAATCGGAAATCCAAAATCCAAAATGGGCAGAGGGGTATGGTGTCAATGGTTAGCATGGAGGTCTCCAAAACCTTAGGTCCGGGTTCGAGTCCTGGTACCCCTGCCAGATAGATTTTTTGTAGGAGAAAAGACGTGTCGGAAGCAGTTGGCGCCTTAGAAAAAGGTAAAAAGAAAGAAAGCGTAGGTGAGTTTATCCAGCAAACTCGGGCCGAGCTGGATCGAACTACGTTTCCGTCTTCGGAGGACGTGAAGAACACGACAATAATCGTTATTATTAGCGTCATCTTTTTCGCGATCTACCTGTTCCTGATCGATCAGGCATGGACCTATATTTTAGAATTCCTGACATGGGTCGTGAACAAGCTCGCGGGGGCCTAAAAGGTTTGTAATGAAGCAGTGGTATTTCATCCACACATACTCGGGACACGAGAATAAAGTAGTCGAGAGTCTGCACGCACGAATTCGCGACATGGAGCTTGAGGGGTACATCACTGAGGTGCTGCTTCCGAAGGAAACCGTCGTCGAGATGCGGGGCAATAAGCGCATCGAATCGTCGAGGATGTTCTATCCCGGATACGTGCTGGTAGAGATCGAATGCGACGAAAAAGGAAAGATCCCCGATAACGTTTTTCATGCGATCAAATCGACGCCGAAGGTTACCGGCTTTCTTGGCGGAAAACAGCCGACGCCGCTGACGCAGGCCGAAGTCGACCAGATCGTTCACAATATCGAAGTCGCGACCGAGAAGCCTAAGCCGAAATTCTCATACGAAGTGGGAGAGGTTGTTCGGATCAAGTCTGGACCGTTTGCGAGCTTCACCGGAAAGGTGGAGGAGATAAACGAGGAAAAGACAACATTGAAAGTTACGGTGACCATTTTCGGGCGTTCGACTCCGGTTGAGTTGAACTTCCTTGACGTTGAGAAGGTCACGTTTGCGGAAGAAGAGTAAGAAATGAGGACATTTTCAGGAAGATAGCCACCGAGCACACCGAGAATTTCCTTTTGCTTTTCTCGGTGAACTCTGTGGCGGATTCTTGAAATCGTTAATCGAAAAAAATGGCAAAGAAGATAGAAGGTTACATCAAGTTACAGATTCCCGCCGGCAAGGCGAATCCGGCACCTCCGATCGGCCCGGCATTGGGTCAGCACGGTGTGAACATCATGGAATTCTGCAAGGCGTTCAACGCTAAAACGCAGAACGATGACCCGGACATGAAGGTCCCGGTCGTGATCACGGTATACGCGGACCGCTCGTTCACGTTCGAGACGAAAACCCCGCCCGCAGGTGACTTGCTTCGCAAAGCAGCCGGGATCCCGAAAGGCTCGGGTAAACCGAATAAAGAAAAGGTTGGGACGATCTCACGTGACAAGATCCGCGAGATCGCCGAGAAAAAATTGCAGGACCTCAACACAACGAATATCGAATCCGCAATGCGGACGATCGAGGGAACTGCGAAGTCGATGGGTTTGACAGTTGAAGGCTAAAGGAGAAAGGCAAAAGGAGAAAGTAAGAAACTTTATCCTTTCGCCTTTACCCTTTCTCCTTGGGAGGGAATCGAAGATTCCCGTTAATACCTGGAGGAAAAATGAAAAGAGGAAAGAAATACCTGTCCGCGCTCGAAAAAGTAGAGCCCGGCAAAAAGCACACGCTTGAAGAAGGTGTCGCTAAGTTGAAAGAGATCGCCTTTGCGAAATTCGACGAAACTGTCGAATTGACGATGTGGCTTGGCGTTGATCCACGAAAGGCTGACCAGCTCGTCCGAGGAACGATCGTTCTTCCGCATGGCCTTGGCGGAACTGCCAAGAAGGTGGTCGTCATTACACAGGGCGACAAGATCCGGGAAGCCGAAGAGGCCGGTGCCGATATGGTCGGCGGCGATGACATCGTCGAAAAGATCAAAGGCGGTTGGCTGGAATTTGATGCTCTGATCGCCACGCCCGATATGATGGGCAAGGTCGGTCAACTTGGAAAGGTCCTCGGTCCTCGAGGCCTGATGCCGAATCCGAAAACAGGAACGGTCACGATGGACGTCAAAACCGCCATCGAGGAGACGAAGGCAGGTAAGGTGGAATACCGCGTCGATAAGACGGGTGTTATTCACTCGCCGGTCGGCAAGGTGTCGTTCGACGAGACCAAGTTGCAGGAGAATGCGAGGGTCTTGATCAACGCGGTGATAAAAGCGAAGCCGACTACCGCGAAAGGTCGCTACTTAAAGAAGATCAATCTCGCGGCGACGATGAGCCCGGGCGTTCTGCTCGATGAGCTTGCCTACGTTTAGGAAGTGAGGGATTAGGAAATGAAAACACGAGAAACAAAACAGAAAGATCTGACAGCCCTCACTGAGTCGTTGCAAAAGGCGACGTCGGCAATGGTCGTTAGCTTTACGAAACTCTCGGTCAACAAGGACATCGAGTTTCGCAACAATCTGCGTGCGGCGGGAGCTAACTATCAGGTTGTAAAAAATACGCTTGCCCGAATCGCGGTGAAAGATACGCAATACGAACAGGCATCTGAGCACTTCAAAGGTGTGACGGCGATCGCATGGACCGAGAATGACCCTGTCATTCTAACGAAGGCGATCTCGAAGTTCATGAAAGACAACGCCGACATTTACACGTTCAAGACGGGCGTTGTCGATGGACGGCTGCTCGATCTGGCCCAGGTTCAATCGATCGCAAGCCTTCCGTCGAAGGAAGAGCTTATTTCGAAGATGCTTTGGGTGCTAAACGCACAGGCCCAGCGGATCGTCACGGTCATTAACGCCGTGCCGCGTAACTTGGCGATCGTCATCAAGCAGATCGGCGACAAGATTCCCGATACCGGCACCGACGAGGCAGCATCAAAGGCTGAAGCTCAGCCGGAAGTCGAGACGGCTGCCCCGGTAACCGAACAAGCCGCACCAGCAGCAACAGAAGAAGCTGCACCAGCAGCGACCGAAGAAGTTCCGGCTGTTGCAACGGAAGAAGCTGCTCCGGCGGCAACCGAGGAAACGCCAGCCGTCGCAACTGAGGAAGCCGCTCCGGCGGCGGAAGCACCGGCTGACGAAGCCCCGGCTGCGGAAGGCGAAGAAAAAGCTGAATAAGATTTTTGAAATTCGAGACTCGGAATTTGAGATCTGCAATCTGAACTCTGAGATTTGAATTTCAAATTTGAAATTGCGGGCGGCGACGCTCGTTAATAGCCGTACTCAAGGAAAACGAGCAGGAGCGATTGTCAGGTCGCTTCCGCGTCGGACTCAGAAGGAATAGGAGATGCACCCGATTCCAGACGTCCCGTGGGTTCTCGCGGCTGACAA
>JBKKAS010000439.1:0-3707 GCA_046714595.1 Pyrinomonadaceae bacterium
AAGGAACTTCGCGCCCGTGGCACCATCGACGACACGGTGGTCGCACGACATCGTCACATTCATTACCGACCGAACGACAACCTCTCCATCGCGGACGACCGGTGTCGGGTTTGCACCGCCGACCGCGATGATCGCCGCTTCCGGCGGATTAATGATCGCGGTGAATTCCTTGATCCCCATCATTCCCAGATTGCTGATCGAGAATGTCGCACCGGTGTATTCCTCCGGCTGGAGCTTTTTCGCCTTCGCTTTTGCGGCGAGGTCCTTGATCTCGGCGGAGATCTCGGCAAGCCCTTTGAGGTTCGCACCGCGGACGACCGGCGTGATCAATCCTTCGTCGATGGCGACGGCTATGCCGATGTCCGCCTGCTCGTAAAACCTCACGTTCTTGGCCTGGTAAGACGCGTTCACCCACGGATGTTTGACCAGCGACATCGCCGCGGCCTTCACGATAATGTCGTTGACGCTGATCTTCGCATCGTCGTCGAGGTTGGCGTTGATCTGCTTACGGACTCCAAGCGCATTGTCCATCTCGATCTCGACCGTAAGATAAAAAGTCGGGATCGGGCCGATCGATTCCGCAAGGCGGCTGGCGATGACCTGACGAATCTTTGATGTCGGCTCGTCACTATAAGCGGAAGCTCCGACTTGTGTGGACGGGACGAATTCTTTCCGCGCTTCGGTCGTCGGTCTTTGGTCCTTGGATTCCATCGCGGCCTCGATGTCCCGTTTGATTATTCGTCCGTTCGGGCCGGAACCGGAGACACTCTTAAGATCGATACCGTTATCGGCGGCCATCCGCGCAGCGATCGGCGAAACAATCAACCGACCATTCCCCGATTGCGGATCTCGGATTTCGGATTGCGGATTTTTCGAGGCTGCGGGTTTTGAGTCGGGGGCAGCTGTTTTTTCCAGTTGCTGCTCAGCGGGTTTCTCTACTTTTGCAGACGGAGCAGGCTGCTCGTCGCCACCCTTCTCCACGTCGCCGCGTCCCTCACTCCCCGCGTCCTTCTTCGAAGCTCCATTCGATGCAACTTCGCTCAGCAATGCCGAAATGTCCTCGCCTTCCGTACCGGTGATCGCGATCGCCTCTCCCAGAGCCGCCGTGTCGCCGGCCTGTTTTAGGATCTTGAGCAGCGTTCCGCCTTGAAGTGCAGTCATCTCCATCGTCGCCTTGTCGGTGTCGACCTCGGCGAGAGTTTCATTCGCTTCGTACGAGTCACCTTCGTTCTTCACCCAGCGAGAGATCTGTCCCTCTTCCATCGTGGGTGAAAGCTTCGGCATCAAGAATTTTTCGGCCATAAGTTTTACTTGGTTGTAACTCCGAACTCGGAAATTAACTTGGTGACGAGCTGTTCGCTCTCCTCGCTCCCGATCGCCAAGGTACCTTCCGACTTACCGAGAGAACCCGACACATAAAATCGCCGGCAGCCGAAACAAAGCTCGACCTTTACTCTCTGAGTGCCCTTTTTGGCAGTGAACGAGTGACTCGGTAGATAGCAGATTGCGGGTTGATGACCTTTAGAGGCCTCGGCGTAGAAAGCCTTCAAGACTGCCTGACGTTTATCAAGTCGCGAAACGTCAGCTTTGAAATTAGGAACCAATTCGCGATCCATTTCAGGCACCAGCTTCCCATCCTCTACCCTTAGTTGGGCAAGAATAACAAACTCTTCTGCAGTCTCAAGAAAGTTTCTAACACGTATCGGGAGACTTTCGTTTAGTTGACGCTTTTCAGCCGCCTTTAATCGGAGTGACCTCGCAACCCGGTCATGCTGTGCGCTGACCGACTGGGGGAGCGCTATCAGGCACATACAAAAACTGACGAGGATTAACTTGTGCATTGTCTACAAGTAACAAACTTCCTTCACCGCCGCGATGATCTTATCGACATCGGGCAAGGCAAGAGTTTCGAGATTCTTTGCATACGGCATTGGCGCTTCGGCGCATGAGAGGCGCTTCACGGGAGCATCGAGATAGTCGAACGCGTGCTCCATAACCAGATGCGATATCTCAGCGCCGACTGATGCGAAGTAGTGCGACTCCTCGGCGACGACAAGCCGGTTCGTCTTTTTCACCGAATTAACGATCGTGTCGATATCGAGCGGCTTGATCGTACGCGGATCGATTACCTCGACTGACACGTCGAATTCCTGCTGGATCTTTTCGGCGGCCTGCAGCGCGAGCGGCACGGTCATCGAACGGGCAACGATCGTACAATCGGTTCCTTCTCGTTTTACATCCGCGACACCAAGCGGGATCGTGAAATCTTCGTCTTCAGGAACCTCGCCCTTCAAACCATACATTCTCTCCTGTTCGAGAAAGAGCACCGGGTTATTATCCCGGATCGAAGATTTGAGCAAGCCCTTTGCGTCGGCAGCCGTCGAAGGCTGAACGACCTTTAAGCCAGGGAAGTTTGCATACATCGCCTCGAGCGAATGCGAGTGCTGCGACGAGACCTGATACGCCGAACCATTCGGTCCGCGAAACACGATCGGCACCTTGAACTGTCCGCCGGACATGTAAAGCATCTTCGCCGCGTGATTAATGATCTGGTCGGATGCGAGGACTGAGAAGTTCCATGTCATGAACTCGATCACGGGTCGCAAACCAGCCATCGCGGCGCCGACACCGACCGCCGCGAATCCGAGTTCCGTGATCGGGGTATCGACGACACGTTTGTCGCCGAACTCTTTCCACAGTCCACGCGTGACTTTATACGCGCCGTCGTACTCCGCGACTTCCTCGCCCATGATGAAAACGTTCTCGTCCCTTAAAATTTCTTCACGCAATGCCTGGTTCAAGGCGTCGCGAATAGTTAATAGAGCCATAGTGTTCAGTGGTCGGTGGTCAGTGGTCAGTGATCAGTGTTCAGCCTTCGCCGCAGCGATCTCATTAGCCCGTTCACTATCCGACCAGTTTCAGCCGACCTTTCCAAAAAGTCCAAAACAGCCTTCCGTTCTAAATAACCCAAATCCCCAGCAATCAACATCTGAGTTTCAACCTCCATGAGGGAGCCGTATGCGATCGAAAGATGGTGCAGAAACTCCCGAGTGGAATCTCGTCCCTGGCCTTCGGCAATGTTCGATGGTACAGATACTGCGGCTCGCCTTACCTGGCTCGTCAACCCGTAGCGCTCATCCTGCGGAAAGGCTTTCGACAAAGCATAAACATCTCGAACCAACATCATTGCTTTTTGCCATGCAATCAACTCACGATAATGTAGGAGACTCATCGTAGTTACCGCCTCAAGTTTTATACGGCCACCGACCACTGGCCACCGAACACTACCCAAAGACGTCCGTAAACAACTCACTCTCATCGGGAAGCGGACTTTCCTCCGCGAACTTTATCGCCCGGTCCGTTACCTCAATTGCTTCCTGCTCGATCGTTTCGAATTCCTTGTCGCTCAAAACTTTCGCTTCCTTTAAACTGTCTTTGAACAGAACGATCGGGTCGCGCTCCTGGTACTTTGCTATCTGGTCGCGGGTTCGGTAGTTGCCGGGATCGGACATCGAATGTCCCATGAAACGGTACGCTCGAATCTCAAGTAGCGTCGGTTCACTTTTCTTTCGCGCACGCTCGATCGCTCGCTGTGACGCTTCGCGAACCGCCATCACGTCCATTCCGTCGACGAACTCATTCGCCATTTCGAACGCCTCGGCTTTTTTCGCGATGTTTCGCGTGCTCATCGCTCGTTCCTGCGACGT
>JBKKAS010000440.1:0-6318 GCA_046714595.1 Pyrinomonadaceae bacterium
ACGCGATCGGCAATTCCGCGAACGATATTGTTTTGAGCGTTTTCGAGCAAGCCGCAAGAGCGAATGGGCCACGCGATCGCCGCTTCCGCGTCGAGCACGCGCACAATCCGCGGTTCGCCGACGTTTCGAGATTTGGCCTCACCAACATCATCGCCTCCATGCAGCCGTACCTTTTTGTCGGTGGAGCGGGCGAGTATTATTCGTGCTTGCTCAAACAAAACGCACATGTCGCATTCGGTTCGGACGCGTCGATCACCGATTTCAATCCTCTACTTGGGATCCATGCGGCGGTGACTGCAAATTCAGAGTCTCTATCGGTCTACGATGCCGTTCGAGCATACACCGCGGGATCGGCCTACGCTGAGTTCCAGGAAAAGCAGAAGGGAACTATCGAGGTCGGCAAACTGGCGGATTTCGTGATATTGTCGGATGATATTTTTGCGATCGATCCGGCAAAGATTGGTGAAGTGAAGGTTGTCACGACAGTCGTCGCCGGTCGGGTCGTTTATCAAACGAAGTAAAATAAACCTATGAAAAAGATCTTTCTTACATTTGGATTACTACTAGTTCTCGCTTTTGCGGCGTTTGCCCAGGACGAGATGAACAGCAAAGGGAAACCGGTCGAAAAGAACGTTCAGAACGCACCGGTTGAATTGAAGAACGGCGAGATGATCACTCGCGGCTCGGCCCTTGTGAAGGGAACGAAGAAAGTTTCGCTAGAAAAGGTGATGACCAATCCCGACAAGTACGCCGGCAAAGCCGTTGCAGTCGAGGGTGTGATCGTCCGCTCGTGCAAGAAAGAAGGCTGTTGGATGGAGATGGCTGCGAAGGACGGAGCGAAATCAGTCCGTGTAACGTTCGGCGACCATGCGTTCTTCATTCCGCTCAATGCCGCGGGGATGAAGGTCAAAGCTCAGGGAACATTCAAAACCAAGGTGCTCACTAAAGAACACGTCGACCACCTTATCAACGATGACGGTGCGAAATTCGACAATCGGAACGCCGATGGCACCGTGACCGAAGTATCGTTCGACGCGACCGGCGTTGAATTGACGAAAACAAGCTAGTACTAAACGGTAAGCGGTAAGCGGTAAGAAATAGGCAGTAGGTACCGACTGGCTCCTTCAGCTTACCGTTTACAGTTCACCGTTCACCGTTATCTTTCCAACCATTTCTACGGGAGACGAATCTATGTTGTGGAAAATCGTACTTGTTCTGGGCATTTTGGGCGTTTTATTGGGTTTTGCGGTTACCGCGATCTCGGTCGCACTGCCGATCGTGAACGGCCCGGCTACAAGCTGGGATGAAGCGATGTTAGGCATTATCCCGGGCGCGATCTTCATGGTGCTTTCGTTCTTTGTTCTTCTGATCGGTTTGATCTTCGTGATCAAGAACCGGAAGAAAAAGGCGCCGATCACTAACCTATAAGAATTGTGAAACCGTTCAAGATCAGAGACATCGACATCGATCCGCCGCTTATCCTTTCGCCGATGGCGGGCGTCACCGATTACACGTTCCGACGTTTAATAAAACGCCGAGGCGGTGTCGGTCTGGTCGTTTCTGAGTTTATATCGGTCGAGGGGCTGACACGAGGGAATCCGAAAGCGAAACGCCAAATGCGCTTTGACGAAGAAGAACGCCCCTTCGCCGTGCAGATATTCGGGGGTCAGGTAGGGCGGATGGTTATGGGCGCCGAGATGGCCGAAGAGGAAGGCGCCGATATCCTGGATGTAAACTGCGGCTGTCCGGCACCAAAGGTCGTCAGGAACGGTGGCGGCTCGGGATTGCTGAAAGACTTGCCGAGGCTTGAGACGATCCTGAAAGAGATCAAAAAGGCGATCAAGATTCCACTGACGCTGAAGGTTCGCACGGGTTTCACCGAATCCACGATCAACGTCGTCGACGTCGCGAAAATGGCCGAGCAATGCGGCGTCGAGCACATTCAGGTCCACGGACGCACACGCGATCAGGGCTACAAGGGACTCGCGAACTGGGACCTGATCAGGGAAGTAAAGCGGGCCGTTTCCATTCCCGTATCGGGCAACGGCGATATTACGACTATCGAGTACGGCCTGAGCCGGTGGCGCGAAGCCGGGACCGATGGAATACTCATCGGACGCGGCGCGATGCAGAATCCATGGATCTTTCGGCAGTTTGCTGATGCGATCGCGGGACGCAAGCCGTATCAGCCGACGCTTGCAGAAAAGAAGCGCGTGCTGCTCGAATTCTTCGAGATGTGCCGCGAAGAAATGCCTGAGCTTCCGGCCCTTGGCAAGATGAAACAGCTTGCCGGGCAATTCACGAGAGGCCTTGTCGGCGGCGCACAATTCCGCCAGACGCTTTATCATTCGCATTCGGCGGAAGAGATCTTGGACAACATTACGACCTACTTCCACACACTCGAAACCGGAGCTGATTACGGCGATGGTTTGGTCGAGGCGGACGATACCGTCATCGAATCGTGCGAGGCCTTTACGGAGCCTCGTGACATGCCGGCCACTACTGCAGCGGCGGTTTGACGGTCTTCGATCTATTAATTTTGGAGAATTTTATGACCGGTTTTACCCGACATTTTTTTATTACCAGCATCCTGATAACGGCCGTGGCATCGACTGCGATGGGCCAAAAACTCAAGCCCGAAGAAATTGTTGCGAAGCACCTTGAATCGATCGGCACGGCGGATGTCCGGGCCGCGGTGAAATCGCAAATGGCGGTCGGCGATGTGGTGGTTACCTTCGTCTCGCAAAAGAACCAGACCGCTCAAGGCAGGGTTGTGATGGCATCGGCCGGTGGAAAAAACTTCCTTGGTCTGCGGCTCAACGCCGCGGATTACCCAGGGGATAAATTCAGTTTTGACGGTTCGAAAGCAAAGGTAGCCGGCGTCGAGAGTGGGGGGCGTTCTTACCTAACCGATTTCGTCGCTGCCAACCAATCTACCGTTAAGGGGAGTTTGCTCGGGGGCGTGCTTGCGTCGTCCTGGGCGCTAGGCGATACAGCCGGTACGAAGGGGAAACTCTCGGGCGGCGGGTTAAAAAAAGTGGACGGCAAGGAACATTATGTTCTCGGTTATTCGCCGAAGGGCGGCAGCGATGTCGACATCACATTATTTTTCGAGAACGACACGTTTCGACATGTGCGAACGGAATACAAGCGGACGAGTTCTGCCGGCATCGGCACATCGCCTAATCAGTCGAGTGGCCTACCAGAAACGCGAATCAAGGTTACTGAGGTTTACGGCGACTTTCGTGCGGAGAAAGGCTTGATGCTTCCCCATACATACAAATTCACATACTCCGAGATCGGACAGCGCGGAACTCGTGAAGTGGAGTGGGCCTACACGCTTAACGAGTTTGCGTTCAATCAGCCGATGGACGACAAAACCTTCGACGTCGACGCTAAATAAAATATGCGTAGAACTTTTAGATCCGCCGCGGTGATCGCCGTTTTCCTAATGGCCGCCGCGGCCGTTTCGTTTGGGCAAGCGCCTGCCGATAAAAAGGCTGAGACAGCGAAGTCGCCAGTTAACCCGGCGGCTTCCTCTCCGGCATACGCCGAGCTGCTGCTCAAACGTACCGAGCTTTTATCTCAACTTGAATCACTGATACTCGAATACACCGAAGAGTTTCCAAAGGTGAAGGAAATTCGTCAGACGCTGACTTTGATCGAGCGCGAGAGCTCGCGTCTAGCGAAGGTAAAGGCCGCTGATTCGTCAAGACTCACGCTCGCACTCGGCAAACTCATGGTTCGCAAGGTCGAGCTTGAGAGCGATCTCTTGAATCTGCGGAAGAGCTATCAGGAAGAGCACCCGGATATAAAGCGGGCAAGACGGCGGGTCGAGATCTACGAGGCGGCGATCAGCGAGATTCTAAATTAGGTTGTCATTGGTACTGGTCTCTTCGACCATTTGATAAAGATCGGAAGACAAGGTCTTCGAGATCTGCTTCGTTGTCGGAAGTTGGGCGACAGTGACTTTGGTTGAGCGTTCGCGGCGGTTTATCTGGATCTCGTCACCGGGCTTGATCTCTTTCGAAGACTTCGCGGGCATTCCGTTCACCGTGATTCGTCCGGCGTCGCAAAATTCCTGTGCGAGGCTGCGACGCGGGATCAACCGGCTGATCTTCAGAAAGAGGTCGAGTCGCATAAAGTGCTAACGAGACGGTCAAATAAAAAGGCGAGAATGAGCCCTAGTTTCTCATATCTCGCCTGTCGATCTTCGGTTTTCAAAGGCCGGTGAATTACTTATTCGCCGGCTTTTCCTTTCGCTCTTCAGCAAAGAGGATCGGCGAAACCAGCGGCCGGTAACTATCGCTGATCTTTATGTAGGAATCCGCCCGGAGTGACGCGAGAAACCTTTTCTGTTCGTCGGGCGCCTTTTCCTGTGTGATCGCGAGCCGGACAGCATTCTCGTCAAAGTAAGATTCGCCGCTCGCCTTCTCACGGGCATCTACCTTCAAAATTACGACCCCGACCTGGTCGGCGGGCACCGGATCGGTGTATCCGCCGACCTTAACATCCTTCAGCGCCGCCGCTAACAACTGCGAGAGATCCGGGACTCTGAGTTTCTCAGGCTTGCCGTCTTTAGTGATCACACCGGGATCCGAGTTTTCTTTGGCGAGCTTGTTGAAATCGCCGCCCGCGCGAAGTTGCTCGACCAACTGTTTCGCCTTTTCACGCACCGCCGCTTCGTCTCTACCCGCGAACCCGAGAAATATCTCGCTAACCGTCATCGTCTCCGGGCGAGTGAATTTCGCCTTATTTTTTTCGTAGTAATCCTTAACCTCTTTTGCGCTCGCTCCCCAATAGAGTTTTCCCTGGACTTCCTTCTGGATAACGAGGTCGCGCGTCGCCTGTTTCTTCCACAGCTCGCGGATCTCCTTCGGATCGACACCGGTCTTTTCCATTTCCTGATAGAGAGCATCCAGGGTTTTCATGTTGTACTGCTTCATGATCTCCAGAAAACGCCGGTTTACACTCGCCTCGATATCGTTTTCGTAGCCAAGCTCTTTGGCTTTCTGAACCAGCAGCTCTTCGTGAATAAGATTTGCGATCAACTCACCGCGTTTTCCCTCGACCTCACGTTCCACGTCTTCACGTTTTTTCCCCTGTAGGACGCTCGCATCGACAATTCCTTTCACTTCGCGTTTCACTTTTGAGAGCGTAATAACGCCTTCGTTTACCTGTGCGACGACCTCGTCAACAACACGTTCTTCGGTTTCCTGTGCGGGAACCGCGACGGCGCCGAGCAAAAATAGCGAAAACAAAAAGAAAATGGAACCAGAATGTCTCATCGATTACTCCTCAAAATACTATTCAAAAATGATTTAGATCTTGTTGCTGTAAGCGTCAAGTCCTTTGATGCAACGAAACACGATCGCGTTTCTCATCAAAACCGCGCCTTAGAGCTTTTAGAAAAACACGCGATATTAAGGCTTTTTATTAATACCAGGTTCCTTTCCAACCTGGAGCCCCCTCGACATGAACAAAAAATGCATCCATTGCGGCCTCATCAACTATCCGACCGCGCAAAATTGTATACGATGCGGCACAGGTCTCAGCGAAACTGAGAATATACCGTCAAACCGAGGTTTTCTCAAATCGAGCATAGTAAAACGGGCGGCCGTTTGTCTGGCGGTTATCATGGTGGCGGTGATCGGTTTCTACTCTTCGCTCCTGCTTTCCGCCCATCCACTCACCGGCGACGAGCGCGAGCGCGTCCATGCTTCGATCAGGATCCTCGAGGAAAAAGGCTTTTCGGAGGAGGCTTTTCTGTTGAAGCGGATCGCCGCATTCCGCTCCAACGACAATTGGCTGAACGCTTCGGTCGAGAAAGAGAATGCGTACGCCGCAACCAATTTTCCCTTCGAAATAGTGACGCTTTACCCGGATTTCTTCACCTATCCCGTCGACGACACCGAACGGGCAGCGATCCTTCTGCACGAGGCGAAACACATGCAAGGCAAGGATGAAAAAGAAGCGTATGAGTTCGTATGGAAGAACCGTTCGAGGCTAGGCTGGACAGCGGCCCGCTATTCAGAAACTGTGATCTGGCGCGAAACCCGCAAGCTGACCAGGGAATATTTGCCGTCGATGTTCGTCTGCGATTTCAACGATTCCGGCGATTGTACCCAGATATAAGAGGTATGCGTTTACGCTTGAAGCACCACCCCGTCATCCGCCTCGCGGATGCCACCCCTCCTAAGACAGGAGGGGAACTTTTCACGCCTAAGGGCGTAACCCTCTTACGAGTTCCGGATCTCCTCGAGCGTCCGACGCACCGAATCGATCGAATCTTCTTCCAGTGCCTTCACACGCAAGATC
>JBKKAS010000441.1:0-9918 GCA_046714595.1 Pyrinomonadaceae bacterium
CATTCGGTTCGAGTTTGTCTACCTCTAAGAAATCGTACCAGGGCGAGCCCCAATTTCGTGTGTCGCCAATCGATTTTCGATATTCATAATGCGAAGTCGTCTGCTTCGCCGTCCTTGCGTCCGATTCCCAGACCACCGGGAACGTCAGCTTGGCTTGGTCGATATGCGTCTTCATCGATTCGACCGGATCGTATTCGCCGACAGCTATGACATCGAAGCCGTTTATTTTGTATTTCTCGTACATTGCCTGCACGAACGGCGCATCGTGTTTCCAGTTCGGGCACCACGGGGCGAAATAGACGACCATTACAAGCTTTTTACCAACCGTGAACTTGCGAAGATTCATGTCCGCGCCCGTCTGGACGTTTTTGTAGACCCAATCCTTATAGGCAATGTCTTTTTCAACGATCGGCGATTGTTCATTCCCGCCCTGGCCCAAGGCGAAAGCGACGCTGGAAAGAATTAACGCGAGGGCGAATATGAATTTCATCTGAATCAACCTCTTTACAGGACTAAGGCTAGCTTGTCTGATGATGTTCGGCAACGATCGAGTTGCCGACACTAAACCAGGCTCAATGTTGCCTGTATCGTCCGTATTCACGCGCCGGCCTGAATTTGCGGATCCAGTAAACGATATTTAGGTAGATCCCGGTGGCTGCCGACAACGCGGCCAGGCCCGAGAAGACCAGTAAGAAGGTGGTTTGCCAACTGCCGGCAAAGAAATAGAAATGAGCTTCGCGAAAAAAGCTGGTTTTCCAAGTCGGCGGTTTCGAGAAACTAGCCACGGCTGTTTCGGCGTCGATGAAGATCGAATCGGCACCAAGCCCTCCGACCGATTGGTACTGGGGCCGGCCGTCTTTCATCAACAGCGTCAGTGCAGTTGCTGGAAGCTCTTTTCCGGCAAGGACGTTCGCCTCGGCCATCGCGTCGGCCGGCGATACTTTCACTCGCGCCACGTCGATCTTCTCAACCGCTCCGCCATCCACCGTATTCGGCAGTGCATAAAGAAAACCGCTTAGTGCCCAGGCGAGTAAGGGAATCGAGACAAAAATGCCGAGAATCAGGTGAAGTTGATAGATAAAGTTACGCATATACACAGTAATTTTCTTGCTTAGCGTATCACGGGCAGATAAGTAAATATCCCGCGGTTTGTGATAATCTGGGAAACGAATGAGCAACCAACCGACCGTTTCCGATATCTTCCGACGCGCTCTCGAAATACGTGCAGCCGATCCGAATGGATCTTATGCCGACTTAAAAAAACGGCTTCTCAATGAGTTCAGCGGCAAACCGCTACCATCGACCGCTTTCTTGACCATCCCTGAATACGACAACATCGCTCCTGAGGAGGATTGGACTGCCGGCCTCCCGATAGTTCTTCGCGGAATCCAGAACGAAGACTGGAACGATGTCGTCCATGGAATTATCATCAGCCTCGAGCAGGTGGAGAATTATCCGAAAGAATCCGGCCGCGAGGACGACCCTGCAAAAGAATGGCGACACCGCGGCAAATCGATCGCCGAAGCTGAAGACAAGATCATCGAGAAATGGATGCCCGAAGAGCTGATGGCGATGGCGAAGCGAAATACATAAGCGCCCGATCCGATCAAATCAATAATCGTAAGCCGTCGACGGCTTCCACAACTTCACAACCGGGCGACGATCGCCTGATCTCTTCTTTAAAATCTACGGTGTCCCATTCGGGGTAAAAGTGTGTCAGCACTGCGCGCTTCGGTTCGGCACGCCTTATCATGTGAATTGCTTCGGCGAGCTCGAGGTGTTTCTCGACCGGCTTGTTACGAACGAACGAGCACTCCATCAGGAGCGTACCGACGCCACGCGCGAAGGTGGCCAGGGTTTCATCAAAGCCGGTGTCCGCCGTGTAAACGAATGTAGAATCATTTTCGCGAAGGTGGAGTGCATGGCTCTCGTCCGTATGAGGCGTGGAACAAGCGACCGCTTCGACATCCGGCAGGATCTCGAACATCTCTAACGGCGCTATCTCGATGATCTCGATCGGGAACGGCTGCTCAAGCAAATCGTAATTGTTCGCGTTGCTGAATGTCGTGAGCAAATTCCCAAGTCCCTTTCCTCCGACGATCCTGAGCACCTTGGTTCGACTCTGAGTTATCGGTGCATGCTTCGTCCCGAAAAGGAAAGGTGCCAGGCCGCCGCAGTGGTCCAGGTGAAAATGCGATATCCAGATCGTGTCAAGGTTCGGCCAATCAAGACCTTCCTGAGCCATCCTGTGAATCGACGAGGCCGAGCAGTCGAGCAATATCGTACCGAAATTCGTTTGCAGCCAAAACCCGGAGCTGCTTCGGCGAGGATGCGGCACCGACGTGCCCGAGCCAAGAACGGTGAGCTCCATAAACGAATGATAGCAGTTATGCTAAATTTGTCCTGATGGACCAAATCGATATCCTGGCGATATTTGCGCATCCTGACGACGTTGAGCTCGCCGTCGGAGGAACCCTTTTGAAGATGAAGAGTCTGGGTTACCGGACCGGTTCGCTCGATGTAACGCGTGGCGAGATGGGAACGCGGGGCACGGTCGAGGGTCGCGAGCAGGAAGCGAAAAACGCTGCGGAGATATTAAGGCTCGACGTCCGCGAGAACCTCGGTCTCGCGGATGGACACGTGTTTTGCGATGACGAATCCAGGATAAAACTCGTTCGCGTGCTGCGGCGGTTGAAACCCAAAGTGATATTGACGCATCAGACCGATGATCCGCATCCGGATCACAACCATATTTCGCAGCTTGTTCGCGAATCGGCTCGGCTTTCGAGTATGCGGCGCTACGACGACGAGACCGGCAGCGAAAAGATCCCGGTACCGAATATCGCCCACAACATATTTTCACGCCTTGTGCGGCCGTCGTTCATCGTAGACATCTCAGATTTTCTCGAACAAAAGATGGAGGCGATCCGGGCGCACCACTCGCAATTTTACGATCCAAATTCTGTCGAACCCGAAACACGCCTGACGAGTAAAGGGTTTCTCGCTGAGCTGGAAAATCGCTCGCGCTATTTTGGCTCGCTGATCGGCGTCACGGCAGGCGAACCTTTTTATGTGCGGGAAGCGTTGAATGTTAACGACCCTGTCGATGTGCTGACACGGCCGATGAATCTTTACTCCTGAGCGTTTATGAATTCGCTGCTACCAGAAGAGATCGAATTGAATAAGAAGTTGCGCTTACTCGATCGGCTAAAGGACCGTCTTGCCGACCGCGAGGAAGCGATGGCGGATCTCGGTGGCGAGCTCGAGCAGTTTGAGGCGCAGTACAAGATGGAGGTCGGTCGACTGTACGCAGATCTGGACGAGATCGAGGCGCAGATCGCCGAAGAAGAATACAAGCTGGTACCTGACGATGAGGAGATAAAGAAGAAGGCCGAGGAGCTGCGAAAGCGTGCCGAAGAGTCAGCGGCAAATAGTCAGGACGCGGACGTTTCTTTTAAGTGGAACCCGACGCCGGAAGCGAAAAAGGCGTACCACAATCTCGCCCGTATTATCCATCCCGACCTCGCTCTCGACCCGAACGAGAAGGAAAAACGTCATGGCCTTATGGCTAAACTGAACGAGGCGTACTCGGCCGGCGATCAAAAAGAACTCAACAAACTCGTAGAAGATTACAAGAACAGTCCGGAAACCGTCAGGGGAGATTCACTTGCTGACGACCTCGTTCGCGCGATCCGACAGATAATGCAGGTTAAGGTCAGATTGAAGGAATTAAAAGACGAGAAATTGAAGGCCGAACTTTCCGAACTTTTTCTGCTCAGGGTAAAGGTAAACGCGGAAATAGCAGAGGGCAGAAACCTGTTGAAACACATGGCGGCGCGGACCCAGTCGGCGATCAAGAAATCGCAGCGCCGCCTGGAGAACTTGAGAAACGTAAATGAAGCGGCTGAGAAATATGTGAAGGAACGTTACGGGATGGACATCTCCGGTTTCAGGTAGATCTAAGATCCAGAGCGCGGACTTTCATTGCCTCGTTCGGCGTGTCCGACACATCACAAACACCGACGATGCGGCCGAGAATCTTTATATCCGATTGATTGAAAAGCTGGGGTTCGCCGCCGTTCGCTTCCAAACAAACGATCCCAAAATCCTTATCGTAAAACCCGCAGCTCACAAGATCGCTCTCGAGTTCGACAAGCGCGACAAGATCGCCGCGCTCGACACTGCACGGAACAACGACTGCCAACGAGCCACGAACGAGGCCGTACCGCTCGAGATCTGAATTGTTGATCCAGACACCTTGAAACTCATCGAAGTGCGCGATCGAAGACGGGAGTATCAGTTTCAGATCCCCTGATGCGATGCCTGTCCGTTCAGTTTCGATCGGTCGGCGTTTCTCGCTATTCCGCGTGTGAAGCACTTGTTCGAATTCGCCGATCAGGTTCAGGGCCGCCTTCTCGCTGATTCGAACCCTGGCTAGATCAACCGCCTCGAGTAGAGTGAGCGTGGCGGTAGAAAAGTCGTCCGAAAATAATTGGATCTTCGCCTTGCTCGCAATAGTCTCCGTAAGATACGCGTAATTCTCGCTTCTGCCGAGGATAGCGATGGCCCGATCGATTGCTTCGAGCGCTTCAGGGAATTTGCGCTCTTCGAAATAGATCAAAGCCTTTGTGTCCAGTGAAAAGCCTTCACGTGTCCGGTCCTTGATCTCCTTGAATAGCCCGGTCGCTCGGTCGATTGCATCGTGGGCGTCTTCAAATCTTCGCTCTACTTTATAAAGCTGCGAAAGATTATTCTCCGCCAGCGCGATCTGGTTCTTGTTACCAGATGAAGCAAAGAGGTCGCGAGCTTTTTCCAGCGCGTGTAAAGCTGCAGTAGTGTTTCCAAGATTCTTCGCGGCGATGCCGAAATTGTTATAGACACTCCCGACCAAAAAACTGTCGGCACCCTCTCCGAACTGTTCCTCGAGAGCAGGGAAGTTCGAACAAACCTCGACAAACCTCTTCTTCGAAAGAAGTATCAAGTCACGAATGACGAATGAATAAAGCCGTACGTCGCAAATCTCGGGTAGCTCATGAGATTGCGATTCATCGATCCAGCTTTGTGATTCGTTGGTTTCTCCGGTTCTCCAGTAAGCAAGAGCAAGATAATTCTCGCATTCAGCGATTTTTTCCGGATCGTATATTTCCAGGTAAAGAGACCGGGCATCGGTAAGAAGATTCTTGGATCTTTCTTGCGCGGTCGGGATCTGCCTGACGTGTCCGAGGAAGCCGATCAAAGCTCCGCATCGTAGATATGTTTCGGCCGTGGACCGGATGTCGAGATTGTCTACATTTGGCTGTTCGGTTGTGTTGTCCCAGATACCGCGTAACTCGTGAAGCGCCTGATCGAACTGTCCCGTTCGTTCCAAACCAAAGAGCTCGCGAAGGAGATCGGCGTGAGAGCGTGCTGTCTGTGGGCGGAGCGGCTTCATAGAGTCAGGACGGTTTAGGCTGGTGTATTATAACGGCGATGCAGCGATGTATCAACACAAAAACAAAAAAATGGAGAGATAACAATGAACAGAATTAAATCAAACATCCTGAAGTCCTTGGTCGTGATCGCACTTATGGCCCCGGCAGCCTTCGCAGACGGCGATATGGGCAGTGGCGGCTTCGCCGATTCCGACGTGCCGGTCCCGGTTAAAACCAGTCCCCGAACTACGGAAGACGGCGACATGGGCAGCGGCGGTCGGAGCTCTACTACCGATGATGGTCGAGACTATCTGGATTGGATGTTGAGTTCAGTGTGCGAGTACTTCGACTGGACCATGTAGTTGATCCGGTGTGAGGTGTTAGGCATCTTCGTCGGAAATGGGCTCCGATTCCTTTACCTTTTCCGACTTCAAACTACCGGACTGTAATACGACGACTTTTTGTTGAGTCTCTTCGCGGCTTCCCAACAATTCGTTGATTACTTCCACGCACTCTTTCCTGATCAAATCACGAGTTTGGCGGGCGGTTAGTGGTGTGTCTTCGGTTGAAGGGGTCGAAACTAATTTTTCACCCTCGCCGGTTAGCAGCCAATTGATCGAGTAAGGAGTTCGCTGGGCGATCGTACGCAGAACGTACGAATCGGGCATGCGGCCCTGAAGGTAATTCTTCGCTGCCTGGTATGAAATGTCCAACAATCGTTGAATCTTTGCCGGCTCCGAGGTGCCGCAAACTTCAATAAAACGCCCGATAAAAATATTTTTCTCGTTTTCCAGGATTTTTTGTTGACAACCTTCAACGATTGTGTAAATATCCTACACGGTCGTTCACTGCTTGTAAAGATATTTAAATTTCCTAGGATAATTAGAGGGCTTTGGTTTGATCGAAGACCTCCAGTTGCCAGTTGATTTGACAAAAGAATTTGCTTCGTTACCGGTTGCTCCACGCAATTGGTACGAACGGGGGGAGACGGTGTGGGAGACGTTTCCCCTTTCGTTTTTTAAACGGCCTGACCGGCAACGAAGCCCGAAGACCATGCCCATTGAAAATTGTATCCTCCTAACCAGCCCGTTACATCGACGACCTCCCCGATAAAGAAGAGGCCGGGAATCTTCCTGGTTTCCATTGTCTGAGATGAGAGTTCCGTCGTGGAAAGGCCCCCGAGCGTTACCTCGGCCTTGTCGAATCCTTCAGTTCCATTGAATTTTACCTCCCAGGCATTGAGCTTTTCTCCGAGCTGAGTGAGATCCCTTTGTGTTAACTGATTGACCGTCTTGTCGGCAAAATGCAGAGACGAGATAAACTCCGAAACGAATCGATCTGGCAAATATCTGCTCAGGAATGTCGACAGTTTCTGTCGGCGTTGGGCGTTCTCGGCAAGAAGTTTCGTCGCGTCCGCGGTTGGCATGAGGTCAATAAAAACAGGAGTGCGCCTGTTCCAGTAATTAGATATCTGAAGGATCGCCGGCCCTGATAGACCACGATGCGTAAAGAGTATGTTTTCTCGAAAGCTTTGACCATCGGTGCTAACCGCCGAATCGATCGAGATACCGGCTAGTTTGTTTGTCGTGGGAATGTTGTCGAAGATGAGCGGGACGAGCGACGGTCTCGTCGGTTCGATCTTCAAACCGAACTGATGGGCGATTGAATACCCGAAGTCGGTGGCGCCGATCTTTGGAAAGGAAAGCCCTCCCGACGCGATAACCAGACTGTCACATTCGATCTCGCCGGCACTCGTCGTTAGCCGGAACGTCGCGTCGTGTTCGACCCGAGTCACCGAGCAGCCCTCACGGATCACTACTTTGCTTTGGGAGCATTTCTCCTGAAGCATCTCTACGATCTGACGTGAGCTTTCGCGGCAGAATAACTGTCCGAGCTTCTTCTCATAGAATTCGATCCGGTGCTTTTTTACCAGCTCGATAAAATCTGCGGGCGTAAAACGGGCCAGGGCCGACTTACAGAAATGCGGATTTCGCGAGATGAAATTTTCCGGAGAGATGTGAGTATTCGTGAAGTTGCAGCGCCCGCCGCCTGAAATGATGATCTTTCGTCCGACCTGCGAATTCCGTTCGATGACGAGAGTTCTGCGACCACGTTTTCCTGACTCTATGGCACAGAAAAGCCCTGCCGCCCCGCCTCCAATGATGACAACATCGAATTTCAAAGCGACGTCCTCAGGCCAGGTAGCGCTCCCTCAAAATGTCGACATGATGCTCGATGTGTCCGGCCATGATGTAGATCAGCGCCCGAACGGATATCTCCACGTTGTTCGCAGTTCCCGTCCAGCTCCACGCATCGTCCGTCAAGTTATTAAGGAAGATCATGTTCGCACGTCGAAGGAGCAAAAATTCATCAAGGAGATCGGCGAAGCTTCGCTGATTCGAATGCGCGTTCTCGATATAACCATCCTGCTCAAAACCTTCTATCGGCGTTTTGTCGCCGCGCGATATTCTGAATAACCGGTACGCAAACATTCGCTCGCTATCAACAAGATGTCCAAGAACCTGCTTCGTGCTCCACTTGCCCTGGGCATACGAGAAGCCGCCTTTTTCTTCGGGCACACCCGTCAACATGTCCTGCAGCTTTGTCGGCTGGGAAGCGAGCGTATCGATAATATCGTTGTTCTCGACAAGAGAAACGTATCGTTCGTAATACGGATCGTACTCAGTTTTATCCGGTCGTTTCATGTTAGGATCTTAACAGAACCAGAATCGCAGACGCTCTTTCGCCGAATCGTTTTTGACCGCGTTTGCATCTAAGACTTTTTGCCGCATAATTCAAAAACAGAAATAAGCGCAGGAGATATTTGGATGAGAAAGATCGTGTACCTGATCGTATTTGTATTTGCAGCCGCTGTTGTCTATTCAACGGGCGTGACCCAAGCGGAACCGCAAACGTTGGCCGAACGTTTCGCTCTTGACAGTAAAGCCAAGATCACTGGCGAATCGGGAACCTATAATTTCGATAAAGCACACTCCTTTATCGGTTTTAAGGTCAGACACATGGGCTTGATCGAAGTCCCGGGATTCTTCCGGGATTTTACCGGAGAGGTTAACTTCGACGCTAAAGACGTTAGCAAATCGTCGGTTAATTTTAAGGCGATGACGACGAGCGTCGACACGGGCGTTGTCGGGCGCGATAAACATCTCAGGACCGCGGACTTTTTCGAGGTTGAGAAATTTCCGGAGTTGACGTTCAAGAGCACGAAGGTTGAGAAGAAAGGCAAAGGCTGGATCGTCACGGGCGATCTGACCATGAAGGGTGTAACCAAATCGGTTGCAATTCCGTTCGAGATAGCGGGTTGGCTGCCCGCCAGTGAACGTGCCGGGATGAAGATGGGGATTGCGGGCGAAACGACGATCAATCGGCGCGACTTTGGTGTAAATTACGGAAGCAATCTGCCGAGTGGGATCCCCGCGCTTTCAGATGAGGTAAAGGTGGTTCTTCAGATCGAGGCCGGAAAGGCGAAAGAAGCGGCCAAAGTCGAATAAAGTGAAAAGGTGAAATCGTGAAAATGTTTCTGCGACGTTAGTTGTCCGCCGCTTATTACTCTTCACTTTTTCACCTTTTCACCTTTTCACTTTTTCACTTTGTCTGGCGGCCTCGGCGAATGCGATGTCGTACCTCGCGTACTCCTGCCAGTTCTTGTAATCGAAGGGCCCCCATTCGTTCGGATTGACCGTGAACCCTTCGTCTTCCATCAATTTTCTCAACAGGTCGCGGTTCGCACGCTCACGTTCTGTTCCGCCCTTGTAATCCGGCGATGCTCTTTCCGTAAATTCGTCATACTCCGATGGCATGGCGATGAGGGCTCCGGTCTTGAGATCGTAGATACTTAGATCTACGGCGCACCCACGATTATGTTTCGAGCCCTTCTCAGGGTTGGCGACGAACTTCCGCTTTTCTTCCGGGGTGACATCCCAAAAGAGTTTCGTTATCGTCCAGGGTCTGTAACCGTCGAAGATCACCAGGCCCAGCCCTTGTTTTTTTAGCTTTTTGTGAACTTTTAAAAGTGCTTTCGCGGGCGGCTTTTGAAGGAATGCACGCGCTTCCGGGTAAACAACACGGCCGACGAAATTATTCGCTGTGGCATAACGGATATCGAGCTTTATTGTTTTATCGAGCGTTATTAATTCGACCAAGCGTGCCTCGCGTTTGTTTTTTTCAACCGGGGGCGCATTTTGGGCGGACACGCCGGAAACAAGAATAAGGCAAAGCAGCGAAAGCGTAAATCTTAGTATCCGTTTTCTCATTTTAAAGAGAATCTTATACGAAAACATTTGAAACCGTCCGGCAGAACGGCTATTTTATAGAGAATGAGTATTGAGCCTGCAGAAAGGAAGTGTCCTGCCCGCAAATGGACGAAACGAGCCGGTATCATCGCTTTCGTCTTCTTTCTAGGAAAAGGTCTGGTCTGGCTCGGTCTCGCTGCCGCCGGCGCGTATTACGCCCTCAACTAAGTTCCTATTGGTTTGGCTTCTCTTCCGGA
>JBKKAS010000442.1:0-1851 GCA_046714595.1 Pyrinomonadaceae bacterium
TTTTGCACGACATCGCGGGCCGTGAGACTGCGATTCTCGACCCACTCCTTTACCTCGTCGTTGAAGTAGAGCAGCTCGGCCATCGCTGTCCGGCCGCGCGTTCCCTTGTTGAAGCAATCCGGGCAGCCGACACTCTTGTAGACCGGCCTGTCGTACATCTCCGACGGATGCGAATCGACGATCCGGCAGCGCTCGCAAAGCTTCTTGATGAGGGCCTGCGCCAAAATAAGATTCAAACCCGTCGACAGGTTTTCCCGTGGCAGGCCGAGCTGAAACATTCGCGACAATGTGTCTTCCACGCTTGCCGCGTGAAATGTCGACAGCACAAGGTGACCTGTCAGGGCGGCATTGATGGCGACCGATGCGTGCTCGGACGAACGCAGCTCGCCGATACCAATGATATCCGGGTCGGCCCGCAGGCACGAATAGAACGCGTCCCACCATGTGAACGGCGTATTCGGCCGCAGGCTCATTTGCGTCCGATATGGTGACCGGATCTCGACCGGTTCGCCGATCTCGATGATCTTGTAACTATCTGTCTCTTCCAGGGCCGCGTAGATGGCTTCGAGTGTGTTGGTCTTGCCCGAGCCGGTCGCACCGGTCACGATCAGGATGCCTCTTTTTTGTGTATAGGCCGCACGGAGGTCCGCGATCTGTCGCGGAAGAAAACCGACCTCGTTTAGATCGCGAATCGGTTTCAACTGCGATCGCAGCACGATCGAGGGCGCATACAGGGTCGGCTGTGAAACGAAACGCAGCTCGACCTCAGCCGTTCGGCCGTCGCGAAGCGCCCGGACCTTGACCGTCGAATCGATGTCCTTGAATTTCATCTGCGTGGCGTCTTTGCCGGAAGTTTCGGCCATGCCCATGCAGAGTTGCTTGATCTTTACGAAGGGAATATTGTCCCACCGAACGAACATCTCGCTGTCGTATCGGAAGCGAATGCGACCGGTCGGCTGGCCGGCCTCGATGTGCATATCGCTCGAACCCGATCGAAGAAATTCCATCAGGATCAAACGGATGAATTCCTGGGTCGTGAGCTCGGCCTCACTGCGGCGAATGTTCCGTTCGTATTCTTCCCGGTCCGTGAGGTCGATCCACTCTTCCGCTTCGTTGACAAAATCCGCATCGGCTGTAGCCTTTACCGCGTAGGTTTCCTCGACCGACAGGAATGTTTTCCCCTCACCCCAATTCTTTGTTTTCTGAGACTGCTTCTTCTGCTGATGCTCGAGCACCATCGACTGTGTCCGCTCATCGTAAATGTGCGAATACAGGTATTCGAAAAAGGCCTCTTCAAGTTGAACGAATTTTATGTTGAACGGGCTTACCCGCAGGGCATGGACAACGCCGCTGCGGTGATCGCCGTTCCGGACCTGGACAAGTCCGACCTCGAAATGAGCGGAGTCGAAGGAGCCGCTCCATACATTGAGGACGATCGCCTGGTATCGGCTCGAAGATTCACGATTCAGGTATTGGGAGAGCTTCTGAAGATCGTTGATGCTGTATTTTTTCTCGACACCTGGTTCGACGCCAAGAGAAAAATTGACAGGCGCCTGGGACGACTCATGCAAACGGGCGCCATCGTCGCCGTCCATCGGCGGCAACTCATTTACCTGTTCGTCGATCACCTCGACAAAACTATCGTCCTTTAATTCCTCGCTCGACATATAAAACTATAAATTTCATTCGTACGACGCTGCGGCCCGTCGTTTATTGCCCAAACGGCCCTCTTAATTGTTCGGCTTCGGCGGCACGACCTGCTTCGGCTCAGCCTTGTTCGAACGATCGAGCTGCTCCGGCGTGAGCGAAAGCGGATTCGTCGTCGCTCCGGGAACTACGACGGGTTCGATC
>JBKKAS010000443.1:0-3062 GCA_046714595.1 Pyrinomonadaceae bacterium
GTTTGGCACTCACCCTCAAAACTCGTATTAAATTAGTGGTCAGGGATACTCGTCCCATAAAATCCCTATTCGGGCGTTGTGTTAGAATCAGCCCTAAGAGTTCGAAGCGATTCGATACACACAAGCACCCGAGCATTCTCGATAAAGTGGATCTCTTTTCCCTCGATCAGGCGAAATACCTCTCGTTCGGAAATATCGGTAAGTACGCCGGCTGTTTTCGGGGTCACCATATCGGTCATCTTTTTGCACTCTGAGCAATATGCTTCAAATTGGTGCTCCGTATTTGTGACGGCGATACGCTCGTCTATTTCCACCACGATTCCGTCGGTTTTATTCGTCATCGGGAACGATCATCGACCAATCGAACCGCCGAAGTCCTAAACATTTTGTGAATTTTCGTGTATTTTTCTTGAACCTGTTTTGAATGGCGATGATCTACCAGTTTGGCAAGTTTGTTCTGGACGTTCAGGAGCAGTCCCTTACTGCGGATGGCGTTCTCGTGCACCTGCCGGCGAAGGAATTCGAGACGCTCCAAATGCTCGTTGAAAACAACGGGAAGGTTCTAAGCAAAGACGAAATGATGTCGGCGATCTGGAAGGATACGTTCGTCGAAGAGAGCAATCTCGTCCAATATGTGTCGCGCCTGAGAAAGATCCTCAACGTCGACGGCAATCAATACATAAAGACCATTTCTAAACGCGGCTATCGTTTTTCTGCCGATGTCAAAATCTCTGACGGGGACCTTATTATCGAGCGGCGCTTGAGCGTAAGAGTTGGAGGAAACGGAGAGCGCAGTCTCGGAGAGATAAACAGCGTTGCGGTTCTCCCGTTCCAGTCGTTGGCTTCGGCAGCGGAGGACGAATTCTTCGGTCTCGGCATAGCCGACGCGCTCATCACCCAACTGACACGTACGGGAAAGATAATAACGCGGCCGACGTCGTCCGTTTTAAAGTTCAGATCTGCCGATCAGGATGCGATCGCGATCGCCGAATTGTTGAATGTGGATGCGATACTGCAGGGCAATTTTCAAAAGTCGGGCAATCGTTTACGCCTGACGGCGCAGATGCTCGATTCCGAAACCGGCAAAACGCTCTGGGCCGAAAGTTTTAATACAGATATCGACGACATTTTCGACGTCCAGGACCGTATCGCCGAACGGATAGTAAATGCCTTCAGCAAACAGTACTCGGTCGAGACGCGCGGGCAGCTGACCAAACGGTATACCGAAAACAAAGCGGCGTATCAGGAATATCTTCAGGGCCGATTCAACTTCTCTATACGCACGGCCGACGGTCTCACGAAAGCGCTGAAAAATTATAAAACGGCTATCGAGATCGATCCTTTATATGCTCTCGCATACGCTGGAATGGCCGAGGTCTATCAGCTGCTGCCGCTTTCAGACGAGCTTGAGCCGCACTCAGCGTACCCGAAGGCAAAGGCCGCAGTTTTGCGCGCACTAGAGATCGACGACACCATTGCTGAGGCCCATGTTTCCCTCGGCGTGATCCTGATGGATTTTGATTGGAACTGGCGCGGAGCCGAACTGTCGTTTCAAAAAGCTATTGATCTTAACCCAAATTATGCGGCGGCACACCAGGTTTATGGGACGCTTCTGCTGAGGCTTGGCCGGATCGGGGATGCGATCCTCGAATTGAAAAAAGCTCAGCTCCTTGACCCGCTTTCGCCCGCGATCAATACGTGGATGGCCGATGCCTTTGCGCATCTTAACGAGCATGAGGCAGCGATACGCATTCTCGAAGAGACGATAGAGTTCGCACCCGAGTATCTATTCGCCTACTACTTTCTTGTTCAATCATATGTGAGTACCGGCCGGCTTACCGAAGCCGCAAAAGCGGCCGAAGATGCCGTAAAGCTGTCGGGCGACATGTCGCTCACACGTTCGGCTTCGATCTTTCTGAAAGCACACATGGGCGACCGGGAAGGCGCCCGCAGCGAACTGCAGGGACTGATAGGTAAGAGGAGTGAAAAGTATGTGAGCGCGATAAACATCGCCAGCGGGTTTGCGGTTCTGAGGGAAACCGATGATGCGTTCAAGTGGCTGAAGACCGCGCTCGACGAGCGCGATTCGAATCTGACGTGGCTGAATATCGACCGTGAGTTTGACTATCTTCGCGAAGATCCGCGTTTCCGCGCGATCTTGCGAACGGTAAATTTGCCGGACGCGATCAATCCAGGAAACGCGCTCGTTTCAGATACCGTGGTCTCGCCTGTAGAGATACATGCTGAAGGGAGCATCGCTCCGTCTCCCCGGAACAAAAGATTGGCGACCTACGCCGTCGCAGGTGTGGCCGTGCTTGTTCTCGGCATTGCCGCGTACTATCTGCCACCGTTTGCAAGTATTGGCTCGGCAAAGCCACCCGAGAAAAATACGCTTGTCCGGCTGACAGACGCACCGCTGGATGACGCATTTCCGACATTCACCCGCGACGGACAAATCCGGTTTGGACGTTTTCTCGATAAGAAGACATTGGTCTCGTACATCATGAATCCCGATGGAACCGGGATACGCGAGGAAACTGCAATTCCCGGGCTCACGAGCGGGGCTTGGTCTCCCGACGGCACGAAGGTTTTTTATAACAAGAGACCGGGTGACACTAACTTCTACCTGGCAAACTCGGACGGCTCGAACGAACGGATCACGCCTTTCCATCCTGGAAACTGTTCCTGGTCACCCGATTCTAAACAGTTTCTATATCAGTCGAAGGGGACAGATACTTCCGTCTCGAATAACTCCGATATTTTTCTTTTCACACTTGAGACCGAAACTATCGTGCCGGTTGTCGAAAGCCCGTTCTTCGATTCCGATCCGACGTTTTCACCCGACGGCAAGAGTATCGTCTACGTCAGCGACGTGGAAGGCAACTTCGAAATTTACTCAAGGGTCATTGCGACGGGCGAGACAAAACGTCTAACCAATGATCCGGGGCACGATGCGTTTCCGACCTATTCGCCTGACGGTACTCAGATAATCTTTAGTTCCGATGCCGAAAAGGAAAATACCGACGTTTACCTGATGAATGTCGACGGCAGTAACGTACGGA
>JBKKAS010000444.1:0-15498 GCA_046714595.1 Pyrinomonadaceae bacterium
GAGCGAAGCGATGACGATGGTCGCGGTTCAGGTGATGGGCAACGACGCGACGATCGGTTTTGCCGGATCACAGGGAAACTTCGAGCTGAACGTTTTCAAGCCGGTGATGATCCATAACTTCCTGCACTCGGTGCGACTGCTTCACGACGCCTGCCGCGGCTTTGTCGATTTCTGTGTCAACGGGATCGAGTTGAATCGCGCGCAGATCGACGAGTACGTAAGCGATTCGCTAATGCTTGTCACCGCGCTCAATCAGCACGTCGGTTACGACAACGCGGCAAAGATCGCAAAGAACGCGCACAAGAAAGGGATCTCGCTAAAGGAATCAGCCGTTGGATTGGGATTATTAACCGCTGAAAAGTTTGATGAGTTGGTCAAGCCCGAGAACATGACGCATCCGTGACCGACTGGAGCGCGATGACTTCGCACTCATGCACGCGGGACGCTTAAGATCTCAGGAAAAAGAAATACAGGATCGTCAAAAACACGACGATGAATGCGATCATCGCGCCAAGGCCCAGCAGGACGAGAACTAGTTTGACCACCGAACCTTTTTGCGTCGCCTCGACGTCCGGATTCGACGTGTATGCGCTGACGGCATCGGTTGACGTCGGATCATCTACCGGTAACGCCTCCGCCGAATCCTCGACGGCTACCCCGTAGTTTTTCTCAAAACCACCCGGCAGGCGACCGCTTGTTTGACGAAATACGGGCTCCGGCATCTGCCATCCATCCGGCTTCGCCGAATTCGGAGCTGTTGTGTCCAGGTCGTCCTCGATCGTTCCAGCGTCGATTTTTTCTTTATCGTCCATTGCTCCTTTCTGCCGATGGCAGACGTCCTATTTTTGCAGATCGAGTATGTCCGAGCGCGTAATGATGCCGGTGATACGTTTGAAATCTTCGATCAGCACAGCCGGAGCCTTCTGAAGCTTCGACTTAATATCCCGCATGCTCGTGTCCATCTCGATAACCGGAAAACTCTCGTCCATTATGTCGCGAACCCGCGATTCTATGAGATCGCGGTTGCTCAACAGCTTAGTCAGCACGCGGCTCTCGCGTAAACTCCCGACCGAGCGGTTATCCTCGAGCACCGGCAATTGGGTCACGCTGCTTTCGGTCATTTTCTCGAGCGCAAATCCGACGGTGTCCTCGGGACCGACATAGATGAGGTCAACCGGACCGCCACCGTTCTTCGTCTCGTTGATCAATCCGGCGGTGATCCGCTGCGGCTCGAGAAGCAGCTTCTCTTTCATCCACTCGTCGGAGTGAAACTTTGTCAGGTAATGCTCGCCGGTATCGCAGACGATGAAAACGACGAGCCCGTTTTCGTCCAGGTCCTTCGCGACTTTCAACGCGGCCGCGAAATTTGTCCCGGTCGATCCGCCGCAGAAAATCCCTTCGCGCCGCGACAAAAGGCGCGCTAATTCGAACGACTCGCGGTCGGTAACATTGATGATCTCATCGACCACGCTCATATCGGCGTTTCCGACCGGCAAGCTTTGGCCAATGCCCTCGACAAGGTACGGTGTTGCCTCGGGAACATGACCGGTGTCTTTGTAACTTTTGAAGATCGAACCGTACGGGTCGGCCCCGATGATCTGGATCTTCGGATTTTTTTCTTTTAGATAACGGCCCGTTCCTGTAATTGTCCCGCCGGTGCCGATGCCTGAGACAAAGTGAGTTATTTGGCCCTCGGTGTCGTCCCAAATTTCAGGGCCGGTCGTTCGGTAATGGGCATCCGGGTTTGCCGGGTGATTGTACTGATCGGGATAGAACGAGTTCGGAGTCTCTTGTGAAATCCGTCTCGCGGTCTCGACATAATGGTCGGGCGTCCCGTGCTTCGCGGCCGCCGGACAGACGACGATGTCGGCGCCGAGCGATTTCAGATAGCGCATCTTTTCGACGGAAACCTTGTCCGTCAAAACGAAGATGCACTTGTAACCACGAACCGCCGCCACAAGGGCCAATCCAATTCCGGTGTTACCGCTGGTCGCCTCGATAACGGTGCCGCCTTTCTTGATGGCTCCCTCTTTCTCGGCCCAGTCGATCATCGATATGCCGATACGGTCCTTTACGGAATATCCGGGATTCAAGCTCTCCATCTTCGCGTAAATTGGAGCCTTGATCTTGTGTTGTTTCGTAATGTGGTTTACACGCACGAGCGGCGTTCTGCCGATGAGACTAAGGATGTCGTTATGAAATTTCATTACCCTTTCTTGTTATCTGTTCGCTGCTGAAGATATACCGAAGTTTATGCCGAAAGGATTACCCGGGGCAAGGAGGGCAGGTGAGCAAGTGAGCCGGGGTCTTACGCCGGGGGGCTCAGGTCTTCCGATCGAGCCACAGCGAGTCAGTGGTGTTGTGGGATGTATGTGCCCAGCAAACGGTCGTATTCGTCTCTGACAACCCTGTAACATTCGCACGCGGCACTCTCGAGAGCGTCACGATCCAGCATCGTTATCGTGCCCCGAACGTATTCGATAAGCCCTTGCTCTTGCAACCGAGCGGCCGCTATCGAGACGCCTTCACGCCGAACGCCGAGCATGTTCGCGATGAGATCGTGCGTCATTATCAGCTTGTTGCTTCGAAGCAGATCGTGGTTGATCAGTAACCAGCGGCAGAGTTGGTTTTCTACCGAATGCAAGCGATTGCACACGGCAGTCTGGGAGATCTGGGTCATTAGGGATTGCGTATAGCGGAGAAGGATCTTCTGGAATACGCCGCCCAGGCTGAACTCTTCATTCATCGCCCTTGAGCGCATCTTGAACGCGTTGCCCGCACTCTGAACAATGGCCCGGCTTGGCGTCGTGCTGCCGCCCATATAGAGGGCGATCCCCACCAAACCGTCGTTACCGGCCATTCCGATCTCGGCAGTCGAACCGTTCTCCATTATGTAAAGAAGAGAGATGATGGCGGTCGTTGGAAAAAAGATATGTTCGAGCTGTTCGCCCGATTCGTAGATTACTTCACCGAGGGACAGTGATACCGCCTCCAGGTTAGGTTCTAAGCGGCTAAATTCATCAGCGGGAAGTGCCGCAAGAAGATGATTAAGCTGCGCGCCATCCGTGTGCTTGACTACGCTCATTTCGAATAAATCCGCGAAATGATACCACAAAACGCAGTCGTTTTTCCCTCCCGCCCCGCGCAAGGTATTTTTTTATATGTGCGCTAGCACACCGTTTATGGCGGCCGGATTCGCTAAGGTGGTGGTGTATCAATGCAGAATGTGGGCAGGATCGAAAGCCAACTGGGCTTTGACGCCGCTTCTACGCTTAGGAAAACCAATTGTGATCAAAGTATTTAAGCGAGAAGCACTAGACAACACCGCCCAAACTCTTCCTGCAAAGCCTCCGCGATCAAGCGGGACTGAAGTGACAGACACAGTCAACGGGTGGATCGCGGAAAGTCGTCAAAACAAACTAGACAGCGATGTCTCCGCCCGAAAGACCATCGCCGATTGGACTGCAATTGCAGACATTTAATCACCCCTCACCTTCGCACTAACGAGCCAGGGAAGTACCAAACAGATAAGGGAAGGACAGTAATTAACCTTCCATCTTTATCGCTCTCATGTGTGTGGTTTAAGGAGTGCCCATGAACAGAAATAAACGCATCCGCGTTTTGTATGTCGAAGATGATTACGACGCGTTTCAAATGCTGAAGGTGATGCTGGATCTGTCGCAGATCGATGTGGACTCCGCTGGAAGTGTTGGGGAGGCGCTCATAAGAGCCGATTCGGAGAGGTTTGACCTTTACTTGCTCGACACCGGGCTACCGGACGGCAGTGGAATTAGGTTATGCCGCACATTTCGCACTGATTATCCGAAGATACCCGTGCTTTTTTATTCCGGCAACGCACATCCGGAAGAGATCAAGATGGGAATGTCAGCCGGCGCAACTGCGTACATTACCAAGCCGCATTCCGACAAGTTGGCGTCAATAATTATTCACCTGGTAGAAAGCCAGTCAACTGTTATCTCCCTTCCAGAGCTTGCTGCCGCAGCATAGATTCACGAGTCGAAACCAGCTTCGCCGGATCATTCGTGATAAGAGCAAACAGTCCGCGCTTCACAGCCCGCGGCACCCATCGAGCCGTATCGACGGTCCACACCGTAACGGGCATCCGCCATTTCTCCGCCTTCCGGGCGAGTTTTCTATTGACCAATGCCTTATGCACGGAAAGGTGATCTGCTCCGACTTCTCTGGCGATGTTGATCAGATATTTTTCTTTTCGAAGCAGCCGCATAACTTTAGGTGCAAAAAGCGCGGCGGTCTGAACATGCGGCAGGACGGCCCTCACCCGCGGAATGACCTCAAGGCGAAAGCTCTTGACGATCACTCGTTCCAGGAATGGCGAGTCGGCTATTTCGCGGCAGACCGCATTGACCAGGGGCGAGAGTTCGTCGTCGGTTTCGCACTTCATTTCGATATAAACCGGACCCTTCACCTTTTCAAGCCCCGCAAGGACGGATCGAAGCGACGCCACGCCCTCGGCGGCAAACTCCGGCCGGGCAGAAGCTGGATGAGCGGCATTAAACCACGAGCCGGCGTCCATGTGGGAAAGTTGTTCGGCAGTCAGATCAGCGACCCGTAAGTTGACGCCGGTCGTTCGCAAGAGAGTAGCGTCATGTATGACGACGGGCACACCGTCTTTGGCAAGCCGCACGTCGAATTCGACTCCGTCCGCTCCATCATCGAGAGCTTTGATAAAGGCGGCGATCGTGTTCTCGGGCGCGAGCGCGCTTGCGCCCCGGTGGGCGATGATCAGGGGAAGATGTCGTTTGTCATTAGTCATTAGCCCTTAGTCCTTAGTCCTTAGTCCTTCGTCGTTCGAACAGGTTCCACGGATCGAATCAAATAACAAATGACAAATGACCAATGACAAATGGTAAATGACAAACTACTTCTTCTCCAGCAAGAATATCGTCTTCGACCAGCCGATAGGTTCGGTGGTAGGGAATTCGTGATTACCGACAATATTGAAGTAGCGTTCTGAAATTCGTCTTACATCGGCGACCGGATGGATCTTGAATTTGTAAAGGAATTCGAGCACCGTGCCAACAAGCGAAGGTTTCACGGGAATGAAGACAAGCCGGCCACCGGGTTTCAGAACCCGTGCCAGTTCCTGCAGACCGGTGTCAAGCGAAACGTATTCCAGCACGCCGCATGTCAGCACCAGGTCGAACGAATCGTCGTCGAACGGCAACTCGAGAACGTTTCCCTGGATCGATTCAATATTCCCGGCATCGACGCTGTTTTCTTTTTCAAATTGCTCGCGGGCGATCTTCAACGAATTGGCGGACAGATCGAAAGCTATCGTCTTCCGCGGCCTGAAGCCCGCATCCTGGAAACCTAGAGTGACGATACCGGTCCCGCTGCCGGCATCGAGCACGAACGATTCGGTATCGATCTCCAGGTCGAGCGACCGCAGATATTTCGCGACCGAACTTCGATAACCGTTTACCTTCAACGCGAGATTGTGCACATCCGCGATGCGGTCGTAAAAACTTTGCGTTTTTGTCGGTTTTTGACTAGCTTTTGCCATCGTCTACTTTTCCGCCAGAAGCCGTAAGATCATCGCGCGCAATTCCTCGATCCGCGTAGAATTAGTTCCGCTTTCGATGTACCTGATGACACCCTTTCGATCGATAAGAACCGCTGTTGGCAGTGACGTCGCGGCATAAAGAGCTTGAGTCTCCTGGTCGTTCGTGACGACGAAATCGTAGCCGAGATCATGTTTCTCTTTGAAACGTTTCAGAAATGCGATCTCGTTCGGGTGGTCGACCGAGAAACCCTCGGCGCGTCCGTAGTATCTGGTCATGCCGAGTATGACAAGGCCGTCGCGGGTAAGGTCCTGGTGCCACTCGGAGAGCGCCGGAAAGGCGTCAAAGCACGGCCCGCACCAGGTCGCCCAGAAATCGAGCAGCACTACTTTGCCCTTTAGCGACGCCAGCGTTTTAGGCGTACCCGGAAACCACTGGTCGACGCCGACGAGTTCATGCGCAGGTTCCGTTAACAGTTTGTATTGCTTCTCTCTTTTTTTGAGTCGCTGGAGGGCTTCGTTCTGCGTTCCTTTTGCGGCAAAGTCTTTTCCGGCCTGGATCAACGACGACAGGTAAGTCTCCATACCGATGGCTTTTCGGCCGGTGTCGATCTGGTACGTGATGAGCTTGTCAGCCGCGTAATAAAAAAATGTGGGTGAGTTGATGACGGCCGCGGTCTTTTTCATGTCCTCGAGCGCGGCGTCCGCTTCTTTCAGGTTTCCGGCGTCGCGATAAGTTTCAAACAAAAGCATGCCGGAATCGAGAACGGCATCCGCCGGGTTTACGTTTGACGTCGGGTCCTGGACTAGAGTCTTCGCCGCCTCGTAAGCCTTCGCCGCGTGCGATGCCGCTTTCGCAAGATCCTTCGAGGTCAGATACGCCTTGGTCAGCTCGCTGTTGATCCGCCAGCGATCGCTCATTTTTGTCGGGGTTCCCTTCTCATACTCGCTGAGAAATCTGAGAGCCTCATCGAACAGTTTTTGTTTTGCGGAAACGACGGCCAGAATATATCGCGCATTCTGGATCCGCTCCGGTTTTTGATCAGGTGAATCAAGATATTTTTTTAACGATACGACGGTGCCGTCTGAATTCTCCGCGATCCAATGAAGTAGCCCGACGTAATACACCTCCTCGCCAGTGAGGTTTGGCCGTGTCGATGCCGACGTTGCATATTTAGCCGCAAGCTGTCGCCTTTCGCGCTCGGTTTCCAACCGCAGCCGTTCGCTGTATGCGATCTTCTTCTGTTCGTACTCCGCGAACTTGGTCTTGTTGTACGCGTTCGCCTCGTCAAACATCTGCTTGACAGTGAGCTTCACCGCCACGGTTGCGACCGGCGTCCCGGCAGGATTGACACGTCGCGATTGAGCAGATAGCGGAACGGCAAGACTGAGAACAAGTGGGATGAGAACTAATCGCATAATTGCTACTTGGCTGTCGCGACGGATGCAAAACGCCCGGCGCCATACAAACGGAAATATTCGGAATCGGTGCCGTCAACGATCTTGTCTGCCATGATCCGCGCTGTCTTTGGTGCGAGAAGGATCCCGTTCCGGTAATGCGCTGTCGCGACAAAAAGGTTCGTATAACCCGGAACGTCGCCGATGATCGGCAGACCGTCGGCGGCAAATGGCCTCAAGCCCGCCCATTTCTCAACTATTGCCGACGCACCAAGTTTGGGAGCGATCTCGACGGCGGCACGCATAACTGCATCGATCCCCTCGCTGGTCGTGTTCTTGTCGAATCCCACGTTCTCAATTGTCGCTCCTGCCAGGATCCGGCCGTCGGCCCGCGGTACAACGTAGCCCCTCTGACTATATACAACCCGTCGGAGGAAGCGTGCGCGGCCTTCGAAACATATCATTTGACCGCGGACCGGCTTGACGTCGACCGGTATCGCTGCGTCGCCGATTTGGATGAGCGAGGTCCACGCGCCGGTTGCAAGCACGACGGTATCTGCAACAAGACCGCCTTTCGATGTTCTCGCGCCGACGATTCTCCTGCCGTCGGTCAACAACTCTGAGACTTCGGTTTGCTCACTGATTCGAATTCCGCTGATCTCGGCAAATTTTCGCAACGCGAAAAGCAGTTTCCGATTTTCGACCTGCCAATCGTCGGGGAAGAACAGGGCTTCGCGGGTGCTGGCCGAGATAAAAGGTTCGATCTCCCGGATAACGGCCGGCGACAAACGCTCGACCGGCAACCCGGCCTTTTCCTGAATGTCGTACCTTTTTTGCAGCTCGACCACGTCCGGCCCGGTCAAAGCAACGTACATCGTTCCGCTTCTGTCGAGCTCGATATCGACGCCAGTTTCTTCTACCAGGGCGTCCGAAAGTTCGGGATAAAGCCCAAGCGATTCGACTGAGAATCTATGGAAATCACCGACCGTCTCGACCTCAATGTTCGGTGCCAGCATGCCCGCCGCGGCCGACGAAGCCTCACCGCCGATGCTTCCACGATCGACAATGGTTATCCGCCGCACGCCCTTTTTATGCAGCTCCCGGGCGATGCTCAGGCCGATCACGCCGCCGCCGATTATCAGAACTTCCGAATCCATACAGGGTGTATAGGTTATACGGGCAGAAACGCGACTGCAAAGGAGCCAGCCAATTTCGGATTGCGGATCGCGGGATTGCGGATTTGCCCCGTTGCAAGGACGAGCGCTCTGATGGCTTGAGCAATGCGGCGTTTCGGTTTCTTGAAATCCGCGATCCGCAATCCGAAATCCGCAATCGATAGGCTCGCGTTTATGTTGGGGAGTCACGTAAAATAGATTCCGTTATGAAACACACAATAACGCTGATTCCGGGCGACGGCATCGGGCCGGAGATCATCGCAGCGACCGTTCGTATTATTGAGGCCTCGGGCGTCGACGTCGCGTGGGAAACGCACATCATGGGTGCGCAGGCGCTTGAAAAGTACGGCACGACGCTGCCGGAAGAAACGATCGAATCGATCAAGCGAAACCGCGTCGCGCTCAAGGGACCGCAAATGACGCCGATCGGGAAAGGTTTTACATCGGTGAATGTCGGCCTGCGTAAAGCTCTTGATCTGTACGCGAATGTTCGTCCGGTAAAGGCGCTGCCCAATGTGCCGTGTCGATACCCGGAAGTCGACCTCGTCGTAATGCGCGAGAACACCGAAGGACTGTATTCCGGCATCGAGCACACGGTGATCCCGGGCGTTGTCGAGAGTCTCAAGATAATCACCGAAAAAGCTTCGACGCGGATCGCGAAATACAGCTTCGAATACGCGAAGGCAAACGGGCGGAAAAAACTTACGGCGGTTCATAAGGCGAACATCATGAAGCTGTCGGACGGATTGTTTCTCGAATGTTTCTACAATGTCGCGAAGGATTATCCCGAGATCGAATCGGACGACAAGATCATCGACAACTGCTGCATGCAGCTCGTCATGCGACCCGAACAGTTCGACATGCTTGTGCTTGAAAATCTCTACGGCGATATCGTCTCCGATCTGTGCGCCGGTTTGATCGGCGGGCTTGGCCTGGCACCGGGCGCGAACATCGGCGAACAGGGCGCGGTCTTTGAAGCCGTGCATGGTTCGGCACCGGACATCGCCGGGCAGGGAATTGCAAACCCGACCGCGATACTCATGTCGGCGATCCTCATGCTCCGTTACCTTGAAGAGATGGACGCGGCCGAACGAATCGAGAAAGCGATGCTTGAAGTTTTTGCTGAAGGTAAGGTGCGCACGAAAGATCTCGGCGGTACGGCAAAGACGAACGAATTTGCGCGGGCGATAGTTGAGAAGATGACTGCGTCGAGTGCCGCGGCGTGAACATTATTTGCTTTTTCTTTTCTTGCTCGGTGTTTTCCGCGCGCCGCAGTGGTAATTAGGTTTGAAGATCAAGCCAACCACGGAAGACACCGAACTACACGGAAAAGGATGCTGGCACCCTATTTCTGCAAAAGGGTTTCAGTGCAACGTATCGGTACTAAATCCGACTCAAACAACCCGGATCGGTAGCGACCGGCCGGACAGGAGGGAACGAATGAAGGGAATTATTTCAAGTTTGATTTTTATGCTTGCATTCGGAGTTTTTAGCGTTTCGGTGAACGCTCAGCGGACGGAAAAACTTCGCGTTCAGATCAATCAAGAGAAACGGTTTGCAAAAAGCAGGCTCGCCGTCCGGTTCGTCGAACTGGTCGAAGATTCCCGCTGTCCCACCGATACGAATTGCGTCTGGGCGGGCAATGCCAGGATCAAGATCCGTGTCTCAAAGAACGGCCGTTCCGAGGAGATTACTCTCGATACCAACGGTCCTAAGCAGTACGCCACGACGGCGGACGGTCATTCGATCAAACTGGTCAGCCTGACGCCCTCTCCGCGCTCGAACATCCGCATCAATCGAAACGGTTATGTCGCGACATTCGAAGTAGTGAAGCTAACTCGCTGAGCCCGCCAATCTGGCGTAAGGGTTCGTTAGATACATCAAGAACAGAAGCAGGATAAAGTACGGGATAAGCACCGCCGCGCCCGGGTAATCTTTAGCAACACGCTGGCCGAAAAATAGGGCGGTCAGCGAGGCGGATCCGAGAACCGAGGCGTAAAAAATAACCGACAGTGAACCGGCAGCCAGGAAATAAATAATCCCAACGACGGCGAGCAGACCGGTGAGAAGCTCCATCAGCGTGATGGTCGCTAGCATCATCGGAACCGTTCCTGCGAGAAACGTTTTCGCGAAATGACCGGTCAGCCACGCGAGATTGCCCTTCCAGTCGAGGACCTTATCGAGGCCCGACTGAATGAAAAGGATCGCCACCACGAGGGCTGCGAAAAGGGCGGGGAGATTTTTGGCGATGTGGTCGAGCTGCATAATCTGCTAAGGCGCCGAGTAAGGACGCGACTCTACGCCGCGAAGCGGCCTAAAGATCATAGCCAGACGTGAAACGTCTGGGTCGGATCAAGAATCTCCTCGCACTGAAGGTGCGACAGAAACGCGGTCTGCCGCACCTTCAGTGCGGGTCGGCACGTGTCGATGATCCAGACGTTTCACGTCTGGCTATGTTCTGATCGCACCGCCGGTGCGAAGAACGATATTTCAAACAGGCTCATCAGCCCTTCTTCTGCATCACTGATTCGATCTCGTCGGGATCTTTCGGAACCTTTGCGGTAAGGTTTCTGTTTCCGTCCTTGGTCACCAGCACGTCGTCCTCGATTCGGATCCCGATGCCGCGATATTTTGACGGGGCCGATTTGTCCTCCGGCGGAATGTACAAACCGGGCTCGACTGTCAAAACCATTCCCGGCGCGAAGGGCTTCGAGTTCTTTGCGCCTTGATCGGTGAAGTACCGGCCGGCGTCATGAACGTCTAGGCCGAGGTAGTGACCGACACCGTGCATGTAGTATTTCATGTACGATTTTTTCTTGATCAGCTCCTTCGTCTTGCCTTTCAGCAAACCGAGCTTTTTCATCCCCTCGGTCAGCAGCTCGATCGAAAATTCCTGCCGGCCCTTCACCGTGTTGCCGGTCTTTGTGTATTCAATACACTGCTCCTGGACATCGAGTACGACGTCGTAAACTTCACGCTGCGCTTTCGTGTATCGTCCGTTCACCGGAAATGTCCGGGTGATGTCGGACGCGTATCCCTGATATTCGGCGCCCGCGTCGATCAGGATCAGATCGCCGTCTTTGAGCGGCATATTGTTCTCGACGTAGTGCAGGATCGTGGCGTTGTCGCCGCCGCCGATGATCGAGTTGTACGCGACACCGCTCGCACCTTTATCCCGCATGTACGCTTCCATTAGTGACTCGACCTGGTTCTCATTCATCCCGGGCCTGACCTTCTTCATCGCAAGAATATGGGCCTCGGCGGCGATGGTCGCAGCACGCTGCATGAACTCGGCTTCCTCGTCCGTTTTGTGCAGACGCATCTCGCCGAGAATGATCGTCGGATCAACGATCGTGTGCGGCGGATAGGCGGTCTTCAGCCGGCGTATGCGCTGCGTCGAAAGATAGCCGAGAATTTTGTGATCGAGAGCCGTGTCGACAGCAAAACGGTAATACAGTTTTTCGTGACCCTCGAGCAGTTTCCCCAGATCACCGTCGAACTTTTCGATCGAGAACGACCTATCGGCGCCGTAATTCTTCACCGCGCCTGCGGTGCCCTGACGGCGCCCGAACCACGTCTCCATCTCAGGATCGCGCGGCCGGACGTAAAGCGTGTAAGGCGTTTTCGACGCCGGGTCGATGACCGCGACGGCGTCCGGTTCCGGAAAGCCGGTCAGGTACCAAAAGTCCGAATCCTGACGGAACTTAAATTCGGTGTCGTAGCTGCGTGTGGCTTCGTGAGCGGCCGGGATGATGGCGATGGAATTCTCATCCATCTGGTCGATGAAACGTTTCAGTTGTGCTCGCATAATTTGAGGTGAGTTTACCGCAAATTTAGGCCAGACTGTTAGTCTGCCGAACGGACTAACGGTCCGCCCTGCCTCGTGCTAATCTGTGGACTCCATGGACCTCCGCATCACTGAGATCTTTTTGTCGATTCAGGGCGAGTCGTCACACGCCGGGCGACCGTGTTCTTTTGTGCGACTCACGGGGTGTCCGATGCGTTGCGTGTGGTGTGATAGCGAATACACATTTACCGGCGGCGAAAAGATCAGCTTTGAAGTCATCTTTCAAAAACTGGAAGAATTCGGGTGCGGTCTTGTCGAGGTGACCGGCGGCGAACCGCTCGCACAGAAGAACGCGTTTTCCTTTATTAGCGACCTGTGTGATCGAGGTTACGAAGTCCTGATCGAAACCGGCGGGTATGTATCTACCGAGAGAGTGGACGAACGAGCCAGGATAATTCTGGATGTAAAATGCCCGGCGTCGGGCGAGGCTGAGCGGAACCACTGGCCGAATCTCGAGCGTTTGCGAAGCGATAAGGACGAGGTGAAATTCGTCATCGCCAACATGGATGATTGGGAATTCGCGCGCCGTGTGATCGAGGAATACGATCTGGTTAATCGAGCAAAAGAGATCCTGATCTCGCCTGTGCACGGTGTTGAGAATCTCGCCGAGATGGCATCGGCGGTCTCCCGCAGCGGGTTAAAGGTTCGGCTGAACCTACAACTCCACAAATACATTTGGGGAGCAGACGCGAGGGGGGTTTAGAGTCTGTCTCTGCGAACTCCGCGAGCTCTGCGTTAAGCGGATTTTTCAACGCAGAGCTCGCAGAGGACGCAGAGAAAACCGCTGAAGTTATGTCACATCCAATTCTGGCAGTCTGTCTCGTTTCCGGCGGAATGGATTCGTGTGTCACGGCTGCGATCGCACGTGAAAAGAGTGCCAACCTGTGCTTCCTTCACATCTCATACGGCCAGCGAACCGAGACCCGGGAGCGCAAAGCGTTCAATGACATCGCCGATCACTACGCCATCCAGAAGCGCCTCGATGTCTCGATCGAACATCTCGCAAAGATCGGCGGCTCGTCGCTGACCGACGAAGCGATCAAGGTCACCGAAGCCGATCTGGGATCAAAAAATATCCCGACCAGTTACGTCCCGTTTCGCAATGCGAACATGCTGGCTATTGCGGTGAGTTGGGCCGAGGTGATCGGCGCCGCTGCCATCTACATCGGGGCGGTCGCGGAAGATTCGAGCGGTTATCCCGACTGCCGGCCCGAATTTTTCGAGGCATTTCAACGGACGATCGATGCAGGAACGAAACCGGATACGAAAATCGAGATCCGCACACCGGTGATCGATCTCTCGAAAGCCGAAATCGTAACGAAGGGAGTCGCGCTCCGAGCCCCGCTGCACCTGACGTGGTCGTGTTATAGCAGCGAAGCTCTCGCATGCGGAAGGTGTGATTCGTGCGCGCTTCGACTTCGTGGATTTGAGCAGGCGGGCGTGCACGATCCGATACCGTACGTGGGATAGATTCGGCGGGCCGCGATCTGTCTATTAGATCGCGAGACGCTTTCGGCCGATCTTGATGCCTTTCAGATTACCGAGCGCCGCAAACGCGATCTTCTCAGTCTGGAAAAACTCTCGGGCAAGGTCTTGAATCTCCCGGTTGGTCACGGCATCGGTATTCAGAAGCGATTCTTCAACCGAGATCTGCCGGCCGTGCAGCATCTCTGATTGCGCGAGCGATGCCGCGCGAGCTGCCGAATCTTCCAGACTCAATAGCACGGATGCACGCGTCTGTTGTTTGGCAAGCTCAAGTTCGTCCGGCGTAACGCCGTGAGCGACGATCTGACGGATCTCCTCGATGGCGATATCGACGACGTCGGTCGTCTGCTTTGGCGATGTTCCGGCCGACACGACAAACAGTCCGCAGTCGTTGAACATGATCGCGCTTGCACCGACGTTGTATGCCAAACCGCGCTCTTCACGGACCTTCTGCCACAAGCGGCTCGACGTCCCGCCGCCCATAACGTTTGAGAGGATGTCGGCTGCGTACCGACGCTTATCGCGCCCGGACACGAACGGTGTAGCGAGAATGAGGTGCGCTTGTTCCAATGTGCGATTTTGTTTGAGGAAGATCGGGGCCGCAGGTTTCGGCGGATGCGTTTTGAATTCACGTTTCCTGCTCCCCTCCTGGTTTAAGGAGGGGTGGCCGCCGCTTCGGCGGACGGGGTGGTGCCGGCTAAGGCCTGGACTCAAGACATCTTGCGCCAGCGCGACGATCTTCTCATGCTTCACATTTCCCGCCGCGACGATAACGATGTTCGAGCCACGCCACATCCGCCGGTGATATTTTCGCGCAGCTTTGCGATCGAACGACCGAACGGTCCGCGGCGTCCCGGCGATATTCAATCCAAGCGGATGATCCGGAAAAAATGCCCGGCTAAAGAGATCGCCCAACAGGTCTTCCGGCGAATCGTCCGTCATCTTCAGCTCTTCAATGATCACTCGCTGCTCGCTTTGCAATTCCTTTTCGTCGAATCGTGGATTACCGAGCATGTCGGAGATGAGATCGAACGCGGGTTCGAGCTGGTCGTCGATCACCTTGATCGCGAAACCGGTTTCCTCGTGCGTTGTGAAAGCTTCGAGGCTGCCACCGAGCCGGTCCTGCTCGATCGCGATGTCGAGTGCGGAGCGCCGCTCTGTACCTTTAAAAACCGCGTGCTCGATAAAGTGTGTGATGCCGTTTAGCTCGTCCGGCTCATTACGCGAACCGACACGGAAAAAGAATCCGAGTGTGACCGAGCGGACGCCGGGCATACGGTCAGTAAGGACGACAAGGCCGTTTTCGAGGCGAGTTTCTTTGATGTCTTCTTTCATGAGGAAAGGAATGAGGATAACACGAAAAAACGCTCCCCTCCTTTAGAAGGAGGGGAGCCTTTTCTGCCGCCCGCCGGTACTGACTACTGCGAGATCGCATTGAACAGCAGCGGGAATGTCGCAAGGCTTTGTCCGCGATATTGCGGTCGGAACCCGAAGAGAATGATCTTGCCTTTACCGATCGTGAACTCGACGAGCGCCGCTTTGCCCGCGATCTTTTCCGCCCCAAGCGCCCAGCCGGAGAGGAGAATGTTTTTCGGGTCTTTTGGGTAGGTCGCGATAATGCGGACGCAAGAACTCCCCTCCTTGTTTAGGAGGGGTACGGCTTTAGCCGGGGAGTGGTAGTTAAGAAGAATCAGATTCTTTTCTGAACTACCACCCCGGCTCGCTTCGCTCGCCACCCCTCCTAAACAAGGAGGGGAGCTTTGTACCTCAAACACAGGTCCGTTCTCAAACCACGCGATCGATTGCTGCGGCATTCCTTTCGCGATCGGGTGGGTCGTATCGAGCTCGGTGCGGAGGATCGAACCGGGGATGAAAAAGTCTTTGCGATTCAATCCGCGCGTTACGTCGCGCACCGGGAGATTGAACTGCTCGATCGCGAAGTTCGATGCGCGGTTCAGGAAGACGAGCGTCCCGCCGTTCTCGACAAACTTGCGCAAGTTCTCGACGCCTTCCTTTCCGACACCGCCGGTGTGTTCATCCGGCATCGAGCC
>JBKKAS010000445.1:0-7619 GCA_046714595.1 Pyrinomonadaceae bacterium
GTTGATAGAGCTTGTGACGCTGGTTATTTTTGTGTTGTGTTTTGAGACGTTCCCGATCAGGATCTTGTAAATCGTTAATCGTTAATCGTTAATCGTTTTGTCGGGAATCGGGCCCTTCGACGAAATAAAAAACGCCCGGATGATTTCCGAGCGTCTTAACGATTCACGATTCACGATTCACGATTCACTAGGAAGCAGTCCCTTGATTTCCCTCACCATTTTCTGAACGTCTTCCTGACCGTCGAGCGCGATCATGAAAAAGTCGTAGCTCGTTTTGAAACACACCATTCCATTTCCGAAGAACCAGACGCCTTCGAGCAGCGGATTCCCACCGATGATCCAGTCGATCGGTGCCCCGGTGATCGTTTTCGGATTGAAGATGTTCGTCATCATCACCGCGCCGGAGGCGAACGAGAACGCGCCAAGAAGCGGAGCTCCAATGCGCTTTGCGATGTCGCGTTCGAAGCGGATCCGCTCGGCTTCAGCTTCGCTTAAGCGTCCCTTCTCGATCAGCTCTTCTTTACGTTTCAGGAATTCGTTGAACTGCTCGCCGATCTTCTTTACCGACCATGCGGGGAGCGCCGAGTTAAAAAGCCAGTGCGAGCTGATGCCGGTGAAGACGACGCCGAGGCCGGCGCCGACGGCCATCGAGACACCCGTCGTCGCGGCCTGCAGCGGATTTTCCTGGATCCAGTCCGAAGCTTTCGATAACGACTTAACTGCCGAATCGATCGTCCGCGTCCAACCGGCTCCGAAACTAAACACGCGTGAGGCGCGTCTCGCGTTTGTCCCGATGGTTTCTCTCGCGTCGTCGAAAATGTCGCCGGCTTTTTGGGCTGCAACTCCCATGACCTCGCTGGCGGCTTTGCCGGCAGCGCCGACCACGTCGCCCGCCTTCTCGCCGGCGTCCTCGGCAACGTCGCGGACAGGCTCGCTGGCGTTCCAGGCTTTCTTTGCTGTCGCTTCAGCCGATCTGATCGTGTCTTCGGCAACCTTCACGGCTTGCTTTCCAACATCGGTTTTTTCCGCCTCGGCCTTGATCTTCTCGGCGCCTTTTTGCGCGGTTTCCACCACGGCACGGGCACCTTCTTCGATCTTTTCCTTCAGGCCAAGCTGCTTATCGATCTCGCTGAATTTTTCTTTCGCGTCGCGCTGCCATTTATCAAAACGTTCTTTATAATCGCTCATTTCTTCAACCGCTCCTGATCGGAATACGAACCGTCCCCGCCAATTGTTCGCTTTGATGCCGCTTCGTCGGCAGCCTTTGTATAATTAGCACTCGGCGGCCAAAGTTTCAAGAGTTTTAAGGCCGGATATGAACCTTCTGATACCCATTTCGGTGTGTTAATCTTTAATCACGCGAGTGTTTTATGACGGTTGTAAATTGTCCCCGCTGCGGGAAAGAAACCCAATTTGAGGGGAACGAATTCCGGCCTTTTTGTTCTGAGAGATGCAAGCTGCTCGATTTCGGCGCGTGGGCGGATGAGGAATACAACCTGCCGGTGGAATCGAGCGAACGGAGTGAAGAGGATATTGCTGAGATCGAAAAAGCGTTGAAGGAGAAATACGGGTAAATGGAATTTGCTCCAAGTGGCGGATTGATCGGTATCGTCGTCGCGGCGGCGTTCTTTTTGGTGCTCGCCGGGACGGCGTACATCGCTTTTAAGGCGCTGAAAACAAGTGTGAAGTGGGCGGTGAGGATAGCGGTCGTCATCGTGATACTCGTTGTTGCCGTCGTCGGCAGCATTTCGCTGTGGTATTTCAGCTCGGACGGGCCGCCGAAATTAAAACCGCCGTCGAATAGCCGGCGGTGAAGGTAGATGTCAGAACCGGGAGCGGTAGCCTTTTAGTAAATAGTGAATTGTGAATAGTGAATAGTGCCTCGGGTGGAGCCGCTTTGTGCGCTCTTTACGATTCACTATTCACTATTCACAATTCACTATTTACTATTCACGAGAAACTGCTGCTCCCGGTTCTGAGCGTTCACGGCGACAAAGCTGATGGATCCAGCAGAAACACGAACGACAAAGATGTGGAAGCGATATCGCGGCCTGTCGCCGACTGTCTTCGCGCTCAGTCTTGTCAGCTTTCTTAATGACACGTCCAGCGACATCATCTATCCGCTGCTACCCGCGTTCCTTTCACTGACCCTCGGCGCGACGCCATTCGCAATCGGCCTCATCGAGGGTTTCGCGGAATCGGTCGCCAGCATTCTGAAATTATTTTCCGGCTATCTCAGCGATAAGTTCGGCAATCGCAAGCTGCCGGTCTTTATCGGATACTCCCTGGCTGCGGTCGTGCGGCCGCTGCTCTCGTTCGTGACGAGCTGGCCGCAAGTGCTTTTTGTCCGAATGACCGACCGGATCGGCAAAGGCATTCGCGGAGCGCCGCGTGACGCGCTTCTTGCATCCACCGTATCTGCCGACAAACGCGGGCTCGCTTTTGGGTTTAATCGCGCAGCCGACCATCTCGGCGCCGTCGTCGGGCCAGTTGTGGCTTTCTTGCTGCTGACGTATCTTGCGGTTGACCCGAGCACGCCGACAGCCCGTGAGTATCAGCAGGTATTCCTTTTCGCGTCGATCCCGGTTGCGATCGGTTTGTTCGTGATCGTATTTTTCGTTCGCGAAGAGAAAAAGCCGGTCGCCCAGCCGGACGCGATCCCGATCAAATTTTCGCTGAATGCCTTCGACTCGAATTTCAAACGGTTTCTCGGAGTCATTGCCTTATTCACACTCTCAAATTCAACCGACGCTTTTCTGCTGCTTCGCGCCGAACAGACGGGTGTCGCTCCGGCAATGCTTCCGCTGCTCTGGATGGTTCTCCATTTCAGTAAATTCTTCAGCTCGATCGTTGCCGGCGACATCTCGGACCGCGTCGGTCGAAAAAGGTTGATAGTTTCGGGCTGGGTGATTTACGCGATCGTGTATGCCGGCTTCGCTTTTGCCGACGCTGCGTGGCATGCGTGGGTCTTGTTTATCGTCTACGGATTATATTTCGGAATGACCGAAGGAGTAGAAAAGGCGCTCGTGGCGGATCTGGTCGTGGATGAAAAACGCGGCACCGCTTTCGGATTCTACAACCTCGCCTACGGTATAACCGTGTTCCCGGCATCGCTTATATTCGGACTCGTCTGGAGCGAATTTGGCGCGGCTCCTGCGTTCCTGATGAGCGCGGTGATCTCGGTTGTGGCGTCGGCGTGCCTGCTCACCGTCGTAAAAAGTGAATCGTGAATAGTGAATAGTGAATAGTTAATCGTGAATCGCCAATCGTTGTCGCGACGTGTCGGAAGTGCAGGATTGAACAAGGACCCTGATGGCACCTCCGGGTGTTTTTCTTCCACTATTCACTATTCACTATTCACTACTCACAGCGATCTTCTAATCATTCAACCGGATCGAGCTGATCATATTCGTGAAGGCAGAGTTGTATCGATAAGATTCTTCCTCCGGTGCAACGGCCGCGACGAAAAAGAGATCGCCGCTTCTGAGCTGTGCCGTATAGAGAGTGACGAGTTCGGTCCGACCCGTTACCGGCGACCGGCCTGACAAGACAGTCGCATAACCCGTTCGACCTGCCACCGATACTTGCTGCAGCCCTCCCGTCTGGCGGAGATACGTATTTGCCTGCAGCAATTCGTTTACATAGCTTGAGCTCGCTTGCCGAAGGTTCGAGGAGTTTGCTCTAGCCGCCCCGATCATCGCGCCGTGGGTGATGCCTTGGTTGCCGTACGCCCCTTCGGGAGCGAACCAAACTTGCCCGCTCGTATTAAAGTCTTGCCAGTTGCTCGGGATAGTCGCGCTCAACGCACCGTTCGAATAAACGCGCGTTCGCGTCGAAGGTGCAGCCACGCTTCGGGAGTAGTTCCCGTTGGCGATCGGACTTTGCGAAGCGCCGCCACCACCGCTGCCGCCGCCCGTTCGCTGGTAGTCGCGTTGGATCTCAGACATCGAACGTGCCCGGGGCATTCCACGGAGACGTTCCTGCACCCGCGAAAATTCGCGCGTGACCTTTATCGGATTCGATGAAACATTCAGGAGACTCGCTTCCCGGGTGATGGTCTGCAAACGGTTTCCGGGATTCGGATGGCTGCTCAACCATTCGGGTGCTCGCCCGCCGCCGCTCTGCTGCTCGATCGTGCGAAATATGTTAGCCAGATCGCGGGGGTCGTATCCGGCGTTCGCCATGATCCGCGAACCGAGAATGTCGGCTTGCGTTTCGTAGTCGCGGCTATAGCGAAGAAAATAACCCGCGGCGAAGATCTGGCCGGCTTGCGCTCCGGCCTGTCCGCCGAGCACCGCTCCGCCGAGTATCGCGCCGATGCCGAGGATCTGATTCAGCGGACTGTTCACTTTTGTCTGCTGGGCCGTTGCGTGCCGGAGCGCGACATGGCTGATCTCGTGTGCCATCACGCCCGCCATCTCGCCTTCGTTTTTGGCCGCTTCGATCATGCCCCGGTTGACATACATCGGACCGCCGGGCAGCGCGAACGCGTTTATGTCGCGGGCATTGACGACGTCGAATTTGTAATCAAAAGCCGGCTGTTGAAATTCCGAAGGGATCGCCGCTACCAGACGTTCGCCGACGCCCTCGACATAGCGATCCGCTTGATCGTCGTTAAGCATCGGAAACTGTTGTTCAACCTGACGCGAGGCGTCGCGGCCGATCTTTACGTCGTCCTGGACCTTGTATTTGTTCTTAGGCATCGTGACGCGTGTCTGCGCTGTAAGCGGCAGAACAGCGAGAGCCCAGACCATCGTCGCGGCAAAGAATCTTCGACCTGATATAAGTTTTTTCATTGTCATCTTCCTGCATTCTAACGCGATCGATTCAAAGTTAGCCGAGGAGCGAGAATCAATCAGACCTTTTGGCGGGGTTTTGATGAGCGCGGAGCCACTGGCGGTTCGCCGAAAAAGATCGGAGTGTTCGCCTTTCGTACTAGTGAGCAGCGAATGAACCTGGATTTTTGTCGTTCGTAGGGCGGGGTCTGGCGGACGAGTCGGCCGAGACAGATTCCAGGAGACTCTTTACACGCCGGATAAGGCCCCGGGCTTCTTCAGAATCGATTTTTTGCCGGTATTGCTTTTCAACCAGAAGGGCGAAGGCGAGGTCGGTTCCCAAATCGTTTATAAGGTCCATATGTATCCGCGGTGCGGGCCGGGGACCTTTTGCCCGGAACAGACAGGGAAATATTTTTAAGCTACGCCCATGAGTCTATCGCCCGCGTGTTAAGCCGATGTTAACGAGATGTTAACTCTTCGGCTTGAGTGCTCATTGCGAATTTTCATTTGAGTATAATTTAACGAAAACGAGCACACGAGGGATTATTATGTCGGTATTAAAGCTCGCTAAAATCCGCCGTCCGATTTTTGACTCAATTGTTTTTAGTAGCTATCTATTGGTTCTTTGGAGGAGACATTATGAATCGTACACCTATCTATTTTTTGTTGTTTTTTGCGATATTAGTATTTTCTTGCGGCGCTCCCAAGACGGATCAGGGAGCGGGCGGCGATACGAAAGCCGGGGTTATTAAGATCGACGGTTCAAGCACACTCTTCCCGGTAACTGAGGCCGTCGCCGAAGAGTTTCAAAAACTGAAGCAGGGAAAGGTACAAGTCACAGTCGGCATTTCGGGAACGGGCGGAGGTTTCAAGAAATTCACTCGTGGCGAAATTGACATTGCGGATGCGTCGCGTCCGATCCTCGCCGAAGAGATCGAACAGGCGAAAGCGAATGGTATCGAATACATCGAACTGCCGGTCGCATTTGACGCTTTGACAGTAGTAGTAAATCCTCAAAACGATTGGGTCACGTCGATGACGGTCGAGGAACTTAAGAAGATATGGGAACCCGCCGCCCAGGAAAAACTGACTCATTGGAACCAGGTTCGCCCGGATTTTCCAAACGAAAAGATCGCGCTGTTTGGCGCCGGTTCGGACTCCGGCACGTTCGATTATTTTACCGACGCGATCGTCGGCAAAGCTAAATCCAGTCGGGGCGACTACACGGGCAGCGAAGACGACAACGTACTGGTGCAGGGAATCGAAGGGAACAAGTACGCGCTTGGTTACATTCCCTTCGCATACTACGCCCCGCACGCAAGTCGCATGAAAGCCGTGGCGATCCAGTGGGAAAAGAACAAGGTAAAAGAGCCGATTATGCCCAGCCTCGAAAATGTTCTTGCCGGTACCTACAATCCGCTTTCGCGACCTCTGTTCATTTATGTCAGTCTAAAGTCTCTGGATAAACCTGAAGTTAGGGAGTTTGTGGAATTCTATTTGAAGAATGCCTCTACGCTCGCCAGGGAAGTCAAATACCTTCCTTTGCCGGATAGCGCGTATGCGATGGGACTTCAGCGATTCAATGAGCGAAAAGTGGGATCCGGGTTTGGCGGAGTGCCGGAGATAGGATTACCGATAGAAGAAATCCTAAACCGCCCTCCCAAGTAGTAATATTGACGAAATCGATGGACGTCGAAACTAGCGGTCCAGTGCCTGGAAGCGACAAGCCGTTCGCCTCCGTAGGGTCACGAAACCGGCTTAGCTACATAAAAGAACGCGTTATTGAAACGCTGCTTTTTCTGGCAGCGTTTTCTTCCGTTGCGATTACGGCGGGTATCGTCGGTGTCCTAGTGTACGAATCGGCAAGCTTTTTCGCGCACGTTTCCCTGATCGACTTCTTTACTGACACCCTTTGGACGCCGCTCTTTGCATCGCCCCGCTTCGGTATCATGCCGCTGGTTGCCGGTACGTTGGTTACGACAGGCGTGGCACTCGCGGTCGCGCTTCCGATCGGAACGATCGTCGCGATCTACCTCAGCGAGTTCGCTCCTTCTGTCGTGCGTGAGATCCTCAAGCCGGCGTTGGAGCTACTGAGCGCTATACCGACAGTTGTCTACGGTTACTTCGCGTTACAGTTCGTCGCACCTCTTTTACAAAAGATCATTCCCGAGCTCCCCACATTCAATATGCTGAGCGCGGGGATCGTCATGGGTATCATGATCATTCCGTATGTCAGCTCGCTCAGCGAAGACGCGATGCGGGCGGTACCGATGTCGCTGCGTGAGAGCGCATTTTCGCTTGGTGCGAACAGGATAGTCACGGCACTGAGGGTCGTATATCCGGCCGCTCTTTCCGGGATCATCGCTTCGTACATCCTGGCTATCTCGCGAGCGCTCGGGGAAACGATGATTGTTGCTATCGCTGCGGGAATGCAGCCTAATCTCACACTGGATCCGACCGAGCCCGCGGCGACTATTACCGCGTTTATCGTTCAGGTCAGCCTAGGAGACCTGCCGCACGGCAGTATCGGTTATCAGTCGATCTTTGCTGCGGGACTTGTGTTATTTACCATAACTCTTGCTTTCAATATTTTTGGATTTTTACTGCGTCGCAGGTTTAGAGAAGCGTATTGATGGGCGATTACAGCAAAATTATTAAGAAGCGGAACCGCCAGGACGTGATCTTCAACGTTGTAGGAATTGCCTGCACGTTGGTAGGTATTCTTACGCTCGCGGCGCTATTGATAAACATGCTGATGGACGGACTGCCACGTCTTGACTGGCAGTTCCTGACATCGTTTCCTTCGCGTTTTGCCGCCCGCGCCGGAATATTGTCGTCCTG
>JBKKAS010000446.1:0-2954 GCA_046714595.1 Pyrinomonadaceae bacterium
TCCGAACATCGCGCATGAAGCCGCCGGATTTGCCACCCGGGATAGTTTTCGCATTTACGTCGGCACCGTTTTCGACGAGCAATTTCAGAACATACAGGAAGTATGGCCGGCCGGCTTTACAGAGCGCGCTATGCAGCGGAGTTTCACCGGTGTCGGGACGCGCGTAATTCACATCGGCACCCTGCGTGATCAGAAAGTCGACGACCTTCCAATGCCCGAAGAACGACGCGTGTCCGAGTTCACGATCCAGGCTGATACTGCTTAGATCGCCGCCTGCATTGAGGACCGCCTTTAGCGCCGTCGTGTCGTTAAAATAGACGAACCACTGCAGCGGCTTGATCTGACCTTCATCGAGGACGGATCGCCAGTCGGGCAGTTTCAGTAATTCGAATACGAGATCAGTTCGGCCACGGGCAATTCGATCGAGTATCTCCGGCTTTTCCATAACTACGAGCGCTCCGATTCGTTCTGTGTATTCGGTGCTTTCAGTGGTTAACTCTTTCCGCAGAAAAATAACCACGGAAGGCACGGAACACACGGACAGAAACCACCGAAAAGACAAGAGGCCCTTTATCGACCAGTGAATACGGTCGACTCTTCAACAAAACAGATCGGATTTCCAAACGGGTCAAAGGCGTAAAACGAACGCTCGCCCCACGGGCGCGTTACGATTTCACCTGCAGGTGCGCCATGAACATCGCGGGGCGATAGGCAATCGAGGTTGCTCGCACGTGCGTGCATCGCCTCGATGTCCTTCACCGAAAAATAAATGTTGTCGGGATTCGCACGCGCCTCTTCAGCATCAGCGGCCGGATCAACGAGCGCGAGTATGACTCCACCGCAATCAAAATAGTGGCGAAAGCCGCCGCGGATCCGTCGACCTTCTGTTCCAAGCAGCTCTGCGTAAAACTCGGCGCCTTTCTCGATATCCGAGACCTGTACAATGACGCGGTAGAGATTTGGAACGTCGTTCATGGAGTTAGCGGGCCGCCGCCTTTAATCCTTCGTTCGAAAGTCTGCGATTCGGATAGCGCTTCAGCGCATTTCTGAACGCGTTCGCCGCTTCACTCTTTCGGCCTGTCGCGAGCAGCAATTCTCCGGCGGCTTCCCATGCCGGCTTCACGATTGCGGGCGGCCCATATTCGAAGATAAGTTTATCCTCAGCCTCGCCCGCAGCGAGAATTTTCCGGATCGCCTCGTCACGAGTTCCCGACGCGAACTGAATTGACGCGTCCAAGATCTGCTCCATCACGGTCCCGGTATCGACGCCAGCCTGCGAAACGATCGAGTATCGGCTCTCGCCCGAACCCGCATTCCCCTTCGTCGTCCGCACGGCGGCATTTCCAACGCGGAGGGCTTCGAGCATTCGCCGGGCTTCCGGCAGATCATTCATGCGAACGTATTCGAGACCGATCGCCAGGTCATGATTCGAAAATGCACCGAATGTTCTCCTGTCGGGGGCGTCGACCCGCACCATCATCGATGCCGGCCCTTTTCCGCGTGTCTCGACCAACATAGTCGCCCGACATAAGGCGAGGTGAACGAGCGTAGGGCGGGACGTGTTGGTTTTCGCATCTTCCTCGATCACACCGAGGAGCTTTGCCGCCTCGTCCGTGCGGCCAAGTTGCAGATACGAATGCTGAAGCCAGTGGAGAGCGTGATAGCCGCCGACGCCCTCGTCGCGTGCCGTCTTCATCGCCGCGGTATTCGCGGCGATCGAGTCTTCCCACAACCCGAGTGCAAAAAAGATGTGCGACGGCATGTGCTGCGCGTGCGACGCGCTTCGCGCGACGGTTCCATATGCCCGAGCCGCGCGAATTCCGAGCGGGGCATGGACCGGATCGTCATACGAATGGATCAGGTAATGAAGCGCGCCAGGATGCGTCGGATTCTTTTGATAGATCGACTCGGCGACCGCCGCCGCCTTCATGTAATTCTCAGTGTTGCGATCGGTACCTGTCAGGCCGAGCAGCGACAACGAATAAAATGCCTGGGCTTCAAGGTCGTCCGGGAAACGTCTCGACAGCTCCTCCATCGCATTCGAGTAAGCCGCGGCGACTTGGCGCTCGTCGCCGTCACCGTAGAGCTTTTCGACGGCAGCCAGATACATCTTTTCGCGTTCCGTACGCGCCTTCGCTCGCCGTTCCGCAGCCGTCGGCGCAAGCCTTGCAAGGACGGCCAGTGCCGATGTGCGATCTTGTTCGCCCCAGATGCGGTGATCGAAAGTCATCGCCTCGCCCCAGTAGGCGAGAGCAAAATCCGGCGCTATACGCGACGCCTCGGCAAATGCACGGCGGGCGCGAGAGTATTCGAAGCTGTGCAACAGCAGCACGCCTTCGATGAAATGCTTCTGCGCCGCGGCGGGTCCCGAGTTGGGAAAGTCGATCTTTCCGAGATCGACCGGCCCGGTAGTATTCGCGGTGCCAGTGGTGTGATGTTGTGCGTGAACGGTTATAGAAAAGAGAAGGAAAGCAAAAATGACGACGAAGATACGCTTCATTGGACCTCACAAGCCAAAGGTTGAAAAGAATACCGCTATCTTATCTCAAATCACAGTGGGAGTCTGTGTCTTCCGTGCTTTATACCGGCGCACCGAAATCGCCACCGACCACACGAAATGCACGAAAGCCCCGCGTAGAAAGACGAACTTGATCCCACGACCGATGAACCTTGCGACGCCTACTTATACGCGACGCCCGCGCTTGCCGGACCGGCGAGGTGAATTACCTCCGTCCGCTTGAATCCGACCTCGCGGCACCATCCGTCGAAATCCGCCCCGGTGAAATCGAAAGCGTCGCCGAACTCGATCAGCATGTTCAGGGACATCATAAGGCCGAACGCATTCTCGCGCCGAGCATCGTCAATAATGTTCTCGATTACCACGAACGCCCCACCTTTGGGCAGAGCGTCGTATGCCGATCGGATCAGGTGCATCTTCTTCTCGAGGTTCCAGT
>JBKKAS010000447.1:0-7858 GCA_046714595.1 Pyrinomonadaceae bacterium
TTTTGTTCGTCGCCGACGCGATGACGGGACAAGATGCGGTTCGTTCGGCGGAAGTTTTTCACGAAAGAGTCGGAATCACGGGCGTTGTTTTGACAAAGATGGACGGCGACGCACGCGGCGGCGCGGCCCTGTCGATCAGACAGGTTATCGGCCAGCCGGTAAAGTTTGTCGGTGTCGGTGAAAAGTACGAGGCGATCGAACCTTTCTACCCGGACCGTATTGCCCAACGAATTCTCGGCATGGGCGATGTGCTCACACTGATCGAGGAAGTCCAGGGAAAGATCAGCGAAGAAGAAGCTCACGCGCAGCTGGCGAAAATGACGCGTAACCAGTTTACGCTTGAAGATTTCAGATCGCAGTTGGGACAATTTAAGAAACTCGGTTCGATGTCGAAGCTGATGAAGATGCTCCCCGAACAAATGATGGGCGGCATGCAGATATCGGATGAGCAATCTGCCGAAGTTGATACGCAGATGAAGCGGACCGAAGCGATCATCGATTCGATGACGAAGCACGAGCGCAACGATCATCGGATACTCGACGCCAGTCGCAAGACGCGCGTCGCGCGCGGTTCAGGTTCGACAATAGCCGAGGTAAATCAACTTCTCCGCCAATACGAACAGATGCGCAAGATGATGGCGCAGATGAACCGCGGCGGCGGTTTGCTTGGCGGCCTGGGAAAGAAGATGATGGGTGGGCTCGCCGGTGGTTTGGGCGGAATGTTGGGTGGCGGCGGCATGCCGGGACTAGGTGGAATGCTCGGGGCCGGTTCAGCGACGAATAATGGCGACGATGAATCCAACGGCTCGACGAGTAAAAGCGTAAAGAAGAAGAAACGACACAAGAAGAGAAAGTAGGATTTTAGGATTATGTTAGCAATCAGCTTAATGAGAATAGGCGCGAAGGGAAAACCTTTTTACCGCCTCGTTGTGAAGGAAAAGCGTTCGAAACGGGATGGCAAGTACCTCGAGAATCTCGGGACGTACAATCCAATGATAGATCCGGCGGTGGTCGATCTGAAGCATGACCGCATCCAGTACTGGATCGGCGTGGGTGCCAAGCCTACCGAGACGGTCGCAAGTCTGATCAAGCACAATCCGGCACCGACGGAGGTCTAAAGACTCGAAAGACTCGGCAGACTCGACAGACTCGATAGACTCTTAACTCAAATGAAGGAAGCTGTTGAAAAAATCGTGAAGGCATTGGTCGGCGACCCGGACGCGGTCGAGATCACCGAACACTCTGACGGTGGCAAGACCGTCAAGTTTGGTGTTCGGGTTGCTCCGGACGATTACGGCCGGCTCATCGGACGCGAGGGGCGGACGATAAAGGCGCTGCGCAGCATTCTTTATTTCACCGGCTTGAAACACGGCAAGCGGTTTCATCTGGATCTGGTCGAGGACTAGAGTACCGTTCGCCATGGAAGAACTCGTCGCGATCGCGAAGATCCTGAAACCTCGCGGGCTTCGAGGCGAGGTCGTTGCGGAAGTCTTGACGGACTTTCCCGAAAGGTTCAAAGGGCTTGAAGGTGTGACCGGCGTGTTTCCGGACGGCATGCGTGCCGATTTGAAAATTGAGAAATTCTGGTTTCAGCGGAATCGGATCGTCTTGTTGTTTACAGGGTACGATTCCATCGAAATAGCGGAACGGCTTAGAGGTGTCGAGATCTGTGTCCCCGAGTCGTCGGCGACCGATCTTGGAGAAGGCGAGTATTTCGACTGGCAGCTCCAAGGCTGCGAAGTTGAGACGATCGAGGGAGAGGCGATCGGTGTTGTCACCCGCGTGATGCGAACGGGCGGGACCGAGATCCTGGTAGTTGAAAATACGGGGAAGGAATATCTGATACCGTTCGCCGAGGCTATCTGTACGGAAGTCGACATAGACAGTAAAAGAATCCTCGTCGACCCACCCGAAGGTCTTTTGGAATTATAGATTTTGGATTCGAAAGAACATCCAAAATGCGAATAGATGTACTAACAATTTTTCCGGAGTTTTTTACTCAGGTCTTTGATTTTGGAATTGTCCGCCGTGCGAAAGCCGCAGGTATCGTTGAGATCGGTGTTCATGATATCCGGAAGTTCACTGTAGACAAGCACAAGATGGTGGACGACCGACCGTTCGGCGGCGGCGACGGTATGGTGCTGAAGCCCGAACCGATCTTTGCCGCGGTTGAGAACCTACTCGGTACGACAGATCGCGACGAGTATCCGGCGGGCACAAAGGTGATCTTACTTTCGCCTCAGGGTCGACCCTTGAAACAGTCGGTTGCCACGAGCATCGCTGACGAGACCAAACATATCGTGCTGATATGCGGGCGATACGAAGGTGTGGACGAGCGAGTGAACGCGGTGTTAGTGACCGATGAGGTCTCGATCGGAGATTACGTTCTATCCGGCGGTGAACCGGCGGCCGTTGTTTTGGTCGACAGCGTAATACGATTGCTGCCAAATGCATTGGGAAGCGACACGTCGGCGGAGAATGATTCCTTCTCGGATGGCATGCTGGATTATCCGCATTACACACGCCCGGCCGAGTTTCGCGGAATGAAAGTTCCCGATGTGCTTTTGAACGGCAATCATGCCGAGATAGAAAAATGGCGGCGCGAGAGAGCGCTCGAGAAGACGATCTCGAACAGAAAGGATTTATTGAAAGGAGCAAATGGTGAAATGTGAGTGGCGATCAACGGTCCACTGACCTCTGGCCGAAAATAATATGAATCGTTTAGATAATGTAGAAAAGACGCAGTTACGGGAGAACATTCCCGCTTTCCAATCGGGCGATACAGTAAAAGTGCACGTCCGTATTCAGGAAGGTAACAAGGAACGCCTTCAGGTTTTCGAAGGCGTAGTCATTGCTCGCAAACATGGTGGTGCACGCGAGAGCATCACCGTTCGTAAAGTAAGCTTTGGCGTCGGAGTGGAAAGGATATTTCCCTTGCACGCAACGGTTATCGACCACATCGACGTGGTCCGCCGCGGCAAGGTTCGTCGTGCGAAACTTTACTACCTTCGCGACCTTCGCGGTAAAGCAGCACGTATTAAAGAAAAAGATACACGCAACAAAACGGCCCACGCGTCGAAATAGTAAGCGGAGACTCGAAGTATGCGAGACGCGGAAAGAAGCGATTCAACCGAAAGTATGGAATCGCCTTCCCGCGTCTCTTTGTTTTTCGATCCCGAGATCACGGAGTGCGGCCTCGTCTTTGAAGAGCAAGCGTGGGCAAGCGGGTTCAAGTTTGTCGCCGGGCTGGACGAGGTGGGCCGCGGATGCCTTGCCGGGCCCGTGGTCGCGGCGGCGTGTATATTGGATCCGTCTAAACCGCTGCCCAAAGGTTTGAACGATTCTAAGCAAGTTGCTCCGGAGCGACGCGAGGAGATTGCCGCCGAGCTAAAGATCGACTGCACGGCTTACGCGATAGGGCTGGTCGACGCGGCCGACATAGACCGGATCAATATTCTGGAAGCGACCAAGGTTGCGATGCGCAGCGCGATCGGTGAACTCGCCCCGAGAGCGGATTTTCTTCTGATAGATGCGTTGCAGCTCAAAGGCGTTCCAATACCTCAGAAATCGATTATAAAAGGTGATTCGGTGTCGGCTTCTATTGCTGCCGCGTCGATCCTTGCCAAGACATTTCGCGACGATCTCATGCGAGCCTACGACGGTGACTATCCGGCGTACGGCTTTTCGGGACACGTCGGCTACGGAACCAAAGCACACCTGGCTGCCCTCCGTACGCACGGACCCTGTCCCCTGCATCGCAAAACCTTTCGCGGCGTCCTGGAAAAGACAAGAATTCTTTTGCCATAAGGGTCCAATGGGTGTAAATATCTACTCTCAAGATATTTTCGAGAAAAGATTTACCCGATTACGCAAAATAATTTTCCTGTAAGCGTCAGATTCACGCAGATAACATTGGAATGGCGTTCAATATCGCCCAATGCCAGGTAAACACCTGCAACCACTCTTAACTTCAAGGTAACAGTTTCTTCCACGACGTTCGGTAACAAAGGCTCTTCGGCTTGTGAAACCAGAACCGAAAGGATGATTTAGACAGATAATTTCAGGACTGAGGAGATCCCATATATGACTATTTTCAAATCGACATTAAAGGTTTTTGGGTTTTTTGTTTTCGTCTTCGCAATGGCGTCGGTCGCCGAAGCACAGGCGACCCGCACCTGGGTATCCGGCGTTGGTGACGACGTAAACCCGTGCAGCCGAACGGCCCCGTGTAAAACGTTTGCGGGTGCTATCTCGAAGACCGCGACAGACGGTGAGATCAACTGTCTTGACCCGGGCGGCTATGGTGCGGTCACTATTACCAAATCGATCACCATAGACTGCGAAGACACGCAGGGCTCGATCCTGGCATCGCTTGTCAATGGTGTAATCGTTAACGCGACCGCCACCAGCCGAATCAGACTAAGAGGCCTTTCGATCAACGGTGCAGGAAACGGTGTTAACTGTATTAGGATCCTTCAGGCAAAAAGCGTTTACCTTGAAGAGATCGCTTGTGCAGGATTTGCGACTCACGGTGTTTCCATCGAAAACAGCTCGACCGCGATCCAGGTCGGCATCTGGAATTCGAGCTTTAGAAACATCACTGGTAATGGACTCAACACGTTCGTGACCGGTACCGGATCAGTAGCTGTCGCAATTGACAGTTCAATGTTCATGTTAACCGGAATCGGTATCAACATTGGCGCGGCTGCTACCGTTTCGGTCAACGATTCGACTGTTTCCCACAATGCTACGGGACTGCGAGCGGATGGCGCGACGTCTGTCATGTCTGCCAAGGATAATCAGATCACGAACAATACGACGACGGGCATCCTGGCTGCAAATGGCGCGACGATCAGGATAGGCGGCAATCTTGTGACCGCTAACCAGGTTGGTTTGTCAGGAGCCAACATCTTTACGTGGGGCTTCAACTTTGTCGACGGTAACCCGGGCGGCAACGGCAGCAATAACGGAGCTGCGCTGGTTCAGTAAGCTTAGGCTCTAAAAACTATCTCCCAAGACTCCCAACAATATCGGATAGACGAAAGAAATTTCGTCTATCCTTTTTTATGTTTATTCGCAGGATCAGAACTGAAACCACTCGGTAGGTTCCTTATGGGTGGACAGGGTGACTTGCGTTGTCGACTGAAAAAGCGGAGCCCGCATTCTAATAGCCGTTTCCGCAGTGAGACGAGCAAGGTGCGGTTCATTGGCGCGCTGAGAAAGATGAGCGAGGACGATCTGGCTCGCCGACCCGTCAAAGTCGTTCGTCAGCCAGTCCGCGAGATCTTCGTTGGACAGGTGGCCGTGCTTCGACGCAATTCGCTGTTTGAGGTCCCACGTGTAAACCCCACAAGTTCGAAGCATATCTCGGCTGTGGTTTGATTCCACAACAATGGCGTGGCAGCCGTCCAACTTTTCCTTAATGAGTGTTGTAAAGCATCCGAAGTCCATCAGCGTCGCGATCCGCACACCGTCGGCTTTCGCGACAAAGCCGAAATTATCAACTGCGTCGTGAGGAACGCTAAACGGTTCGAAATCGATATCGCCGATGCGGAAATCTTCGCTCGATTCGATGGCGACCGTACGCGCTTTCAACGCGTCGCGGCGTTTTGTCGATTCGCTTTCTCCATTTTGCCCACCTGCCCGCGTCCAGTAGTACGCATCTTCGGTTGAACCCGAGATATAGACCGGACATCGCACTGAACGAAGCAGCACGCGCAAACCTCCGACATGATCACTATGCTCATGCGTGATAACAACCGCGTCCAGTTCGCCGGGATCGACGCCGACGATCGCCAGGCGCCGAAGTATTTCACGTGCACTAAGGCCGGCATCCACGAGGACGTTCGTGCGATCGGTCGAGATCAGCACCGCGTTACCGGTCGAGCCGCTGCCAAGTACTGTGAATTTCATAGAAAAATCAATCGGCTTTCTGAAACCTCGACCGCAAGGCTTTCGCCATTACGCGGGACGAGATGGAGTTTGGCACGAGCGTGCCGGCAATTGATCCGAGATAATTTGTCCATCCCGATACGACCTTCGTCTTGCTTTGGGCGACGGCTTTCATCGCCGTATCGACAACTTGTTCGACCGTTTGCTGACCTTTGACCTGGATAGGCCGTTCGATGTTCGATGCCGCGAAAAAATTCGTTTTCGTCGAGCCAGGACAGAGGGCAAGCACACGGATTCCGAATGGTCGATTCTCTTCCGCAATCGCCTCCGAAAAAGAAGAGACAAAAGCTTTGGTGGCGGCATACGTGGCCATGAACGGGATCGGCTGAAAACCGGCAGCCGACGAAACATTTATTATTGTACCGCTCTTGGCCAGACGCATCTTCTGCAGGTACCGATGAGTAAGACCGACGAGAGAAGATACATTCAAACGAATCATATCGAGCTCTCGTTCAACATCGAGTGTCGCAAAATCGCCCGACGAACCGAAGCCGGCATTGTTGATAAGCCAGTCGATTGCCCATCCGCTTCGCTCAGTCTCGGTAAAGAGCCGCTCGTCCGCGCCCGCGTCGGACAGGTCCATCGCCACAAAATGACACGCGATCTGATTGATACCGGAAAGCTCGTCGCACAAGCCGCGAAGTTTTTCCTCCGATCGCGCGACGAGGATCAAATTGTGTCTTTCCGCCGCGAGCCGCCGGGCAAAGGCTTCACCGATGCCGCTCGACGCGCCTGTTATAAGCGTGAATTTCATATATCGTCGCCGTCGGCTGGTGTCGGGTAGTATGCGTAAAAGATCGAGAGAGCGCCCGCGGTAATTATAACCACGGTGCCTGCGGCTCGGATAACGCCGGCAACGCTTTTCGTCGAGCCGATGAGCCCAGTGTTTGTAAGAAGATAATTCCAGTCATGAAAGCTACCTTCACTGCCGGTGAATCCGCTGGTCAGAACGAGTTGCATCGTCACGGCGTCCGATGCGTACACCCAGACATTCAAAATGCTCTGACCTACCCAGAAAAGGACGACCGCGGCCGAATAGTATTGGAGCCTCCAGATGAAATATCCGACGAATACGGCCGGCACGATCACCTGAAAGAGTGAACCGCCCGCGATGCTCATGAACTCGCCGAACAAACGGAAGATCAGGTGACCCGTTTCGTGGATCGGCAGATCGACGAGGTCAAGAAAGCTTCCTTGCATCGGATCGTACGCGATCCAGAGAAAGTAAAGCGTCAAGAGTGCGGCGAAGACGAGCTTGGGAACACTTGGCTGCATCGGGTGGTGACCAGACTAAAGAAGCTTGTTCTTAACGATAAAAGATCTGACCTGCTCGTTGAATTCCGCAGGTTTCTCCATGTGGAGAAAATGACTTACTCCCGACCACATCTGAAAATCGATGTTGGGGGCGATCGACGCAAAGATATCCTTTACGTCGGCGGGCCAAAATGGAGACGGAGCCATAATGGCCAAAACCGGAACGTTGATCTTGTCTTCTTTCCAGATCCTTTCATCCGCCATCCCTTCCATTGCGCTGATCGCAACATAATCCGGAGTCGCCAACATCGTCTCGCGGACGGTCCGTCTTAGCTTTTCATCCTTTATGAAGGCTGCCATGCCGTCGACGAACTTAGTGGAATTCTCCTTGTAGTTCGTGCGAAGCTGACCGATGAAAGTATCCGCAAACGTCTTTGGAAAGAAGGTGCGCAGAGCACCGTCCACGACGACGATCCCGCGGGTCTGTTTCGGATGGAGACGATAGAATTCCCGCGCGATAGGCGTACCCATGCTGTGCCCGACAAGCACGGCGTTCTTTACACCAGCGTCTTTCATTACGGCCGCAACCGATCTCGCGAAATACTCCATCGAGTAGTTAATTCTAGGCTTGTCGCTCTGGCCGTGCCCGGGC
>JBKKAS010000448.1:0-1955 GCA_046714595.1 Pyrinomonadaceae bacterium
ATCTCATCGGAGAAGAGCGACTCGCATGTAATGTTCGTGTTATCGACCGGCAACGAAATGAATGCGCTGTCGATCTCGCCGTGCATGATCTTGTCGACAAGCCGCTGGCTGGTGCCGGAGGAAACCGACAACTCGGCGTTTGGAAATTTATCCTTCAGCCGATGCATTATTCCAGGCAGCTGATGCATCGCGAATGTCCCGGACGCCGCACCGATCCGCAAACGGCCGTATTCGGCACCGGCGATCTCCGCGATCTCGGCGACTGCCGAATCATGCTCGCGAAGAATTTTTCGGGCACGTTCGAGCAGGCACTCACCGGCCTCCGTCAAGATCACTCGCCGCGGAGTTCGCGTAAACAATTGCAGCCCGACCTCGTCTTCAAGCTGCCGGATCTGCATCGAGATCGCCGCTTGAGTTACGTTGACGCGGCGTGCTCCCGCAGTGAACGTTTTGGCTTCAGCTATTGCAAGAAACGCCTTGAGCTGTCTAATTTCCATTTGATTAATGCGGAATGCGGAACGCGGAATGCGGAATTCCTGTCACACAGAGCCGCTCAAGTCATAAAGGTCGCTGCCAACAATCGCCAGCGGGACGCGTCGAATTCCGCTTTCCGCACTCCGCATTCCGCATTTCTACGCGGCACTCCAAGTTTGCCATATCACTCATGCTTATTGAATACATAAAATCCGGTAAGTTTGATTATAAGTCAAGTTTGGCAAAGAATAACTCAGATGGCCGCTATCTCCACACAGGACAAGCAAAAGCAAAGATCCCACCAGCTCTATCTCGGGGTGGACGGCGGCGGCACCAAAACCCAGATCGCGTTGATGAACGCGGCACGCGAGGTCCGTTGCGAAGGCGTCGCCGGTCCATCCAATCCGCTTCGCGTCGGTGTCGAGACGGCGGTTACAAATATTGCGAAAGCAATTAACGAGGCGTGCGACCGTGATGGTGTGTCGCGCGGCGACATCGCCTCTGCCACCCTCGGGCTCGCGGGCGTCAGGCGTGCTGATTTGAAGCAAAGTGTTCGCGAGAGTTTTATAAAACGGCTTGGGATCCGCAGGGTCGAGGTTGTCACCGACGCCGAGATCGCCCTCTATGCGACGACGCAAGGCAAACCCGGCCTGGTGGTCATTGCGGGAACCGGTTCCGTCTGTCTGGGAAAGAACGATAAAGGTCAGATGGCGATCTCCGGTGGATGGGGACCGCTCGCCGGCGATGAAGGCGGCGGTGTCGGTATCGCACAGCAGGCATTGCATACGATCGCCAAGGCATCGGACGGGCGCGGAATTCCCACGCTGCTCAGCCAACGCGCATCCGAGTATTTTCGTGCATCGGGTCCCGAGAACCTGATCGTCGCCATCTATTCACCGCAAATCGATAACAGCCGTATCGCGGGTTTCGCACGCCTCGTCGTCGAAACCGCGCAGGACGGTGACAAGATCGCAATTGAGATACTGAACGACGCCGGTTTCGAACTTGGCCTGGCCGCCTGTGCGGTCATCGGTAAACTAAACCTCGAAAATCGCAAGGTCCCGATAGGATGCGTCGGCAGTGTATTCAACGCGGGCCCACTCCTGACAGAGCCGATGCTTGCAAAGGTCCGCGAGTGCGCCCCAAAAGCATTCCTTACAGAACCCGCGATGCCCCCGGCCCATGCCGCCGCTCTGATGTCCTATATCTCTTCGTCAAACGGTAGCCGTCGGTCGTAGTGGTCAGTGGTCAGTGGTCGGCAAAGAAAGAGTTTCTGTCACAACCACTCGCCAATCACCAATCACGGTTCACCACTCATTCACTTATTCACTCATTCACTCATTCACTCATCACTCATCACTCGTCTTTATTTCTTTTTGCCGCCCGCAGCCGCGCCGGCGCGCGTTATGATTCCGAGAATCTCGTCCTCGCGCATGATCAACAGCTCTTCACCATCGATCTTGATTTCCGAGCTGCTGTAC
>JBKKAS010000449.1:0-1549 GCA_046714595.1 Pyrinomonadaceae bacterium
TTTCAGGAAGAGATCTTCGGACCCGTCGCGTCGGTCACGACCTTTAAGGACGAAGCCGAAGCCATCGAGATCGCTAACGACACGCTATACGGCCTCGGTGCCGGCGTTTGGACACGCGACGCTCACGAGCTTTACCGCGTTCCGCGTGCGATCCAGGCAGGCCGTGTGTGGGTGAACAATTACCACACCTATCCGGCCCACGCTCCGTTCGGCGGCTACAAGAAATCCGGCTTCGGCCGCGAGAATCACTTGATGATGCTCGACCATTATCGCCAGACGAAGAACATGCTCATCTCGTACGACAAGAACGCGATGGGATTCTTCTAGAAGACCATTATGTTGCAAAACTCATACGACTATGTAGCAGCCCAGTGGCATTCCAACTCTCGAGGGCAAGAATATGTCGATAGAACTTTAAATTACGTTGAGTCAATTCTTGAAGGTTTGCCTGCAGGGGCTAAAGTTCTTGATTTAGGATGCGGTACAGGCAATCCCATTGCTAGGCATATCGTTGATCGTGGATTTAGTCTTGTCGGTGTCGATCAATCCAACGAGTTGCTTAAGATTGCAAAGACGATAGTCCCTGAAGCGGCGTTTATACACGGCGATATGATTGAGACGGAACTTGCTGGAATTTTCTCGGCTGCCGTCGCCTGGGATTCTATTTTTCATGTCGAACGCAAAAATCATTCGGCTATTTATCGCAAGCTGGCCAACTCACTTGAGATAGGCGGAAGATTATTGTTATCGGTTGGCGGTTCGGACTCTGATGACGCGGATGTTGAAGGATTTACTTCCGAAATGTTCGGACGCACATTTTTTTACAGCGGATATGCACCGAACGTCGCCCGAAAATTACTGGAAGCGGAAGGATTTGAGATTGAAGTTTGGGAAGTTGATGACCCGTCTTCACGTGGCCACATTGCAGTTATAGCCAGAAAGGCAAGGTAAGCTTTCGACCGAAAAGTAATAATTTCCAGCGCTGGACGTGCTGGTTATTCGACATAATGAAAGTCATTCCAAGAGTAAATGTAACTGACGAAGCCACCGCCGTCGTCGAACAACTCCGAGCCAAACACGGCCCGCTTATGTTCCACCAGTCTGGAGGATGCTGCGACGGGTCTTCGCCGATGTGTTATCCGAAGGGCGAGTTTATGGTCGGCGGTTCAGACGTGTGGCTCGGCGAGATCGCGGGCTGCGATTTTTACATGGCAAAGGACCAGTTCGAATTCTGGCAGCACACCGAATTGACCATCGACGTTGTTCCCGGCCGTGGTGCGAGCTTTTCACTTGAGATCCCGCTCGGCGTTCGGTTCGTTACGAAATCGCGCGTCTTTACTTACGAAGAATCGCAGGACCTCATGCCTACGCATTCGGGCGACGCGGTGGGCGCGGTAACATGATTTCCGTGGCCGCGTCGCGACCGATCGTAACAACTATCCACTGGAGAATTCAGTGAATAGTTGTTAGTTTCTAGTGGTTAGTAAAACACGCACATGACAAAGGACAAGATCACCGACTACGAAAAACCTACGTGAACGACGTGCCG
>JBKKAS010000450.1:0-10573 GCA_046714595.1 Pyrinomonadaceae bacterium
AGTTTCCCAAACAACATCAGCACACCGATCACGATGAACGCGACGGCCACGATGCGTTGAAGCCATTCGGTCGGAATGTATTGGCTGAGCAATCCACCAAATAAAACCGCGAGCAGCGAAACGACAACGAACGCCAGGCTTGCTCCGAGAAAAACCGCGATCTTCGACTCGGTCTTTGCCGTCATCGTTATGATCGCAAGCTGGGTTTTGTCGCCGAGCTCGGCCAGAAAAAGAGTAATAAAAGCGGTTCCAAAAATTTTCCAGTCCATGACGCCAAGTCTAACCGACCGCACGCCCAGTCAGAAGCGGTTATTTAGGGTCACTGTCGAGCAGCTCTTCGATATGTCGCATCAGGCCGAGACCGATGTACTCGTTGCGCCGTTCGATCGATGATTCGCGCAACGTATCCATCAGGATGCGAACGAGCTCGTCGTATTTAAGCTGGCGTCGCAGTCGATAGAAGATAGGGTGGAGTGCCGCGAAAACGGCCGACGCGACCGTCCCCGATTCCGCGGGTCCGTGCAATCGTAGCTCGCCGTCCTTGTAGAAAAGCGCCCGTGGGTTCTTTTTCATGAAGGGGTAGTCAGCGGCAATGTCATGGCAAGCGATCCGGAACGCCGCCTGAAAACTTAGTTTTCCTTTTGCCAGCACCTTATCGATCTCGTGAAGAAACCCTGAAAGCGCGGCCAGCAGCAAGGCGTTCTGGCCGTCCTGCGTGCTCATGACGAATTCGGAGTTCAGATGCTTTCCCGAGGTCCCGCCACGATTCCCAGCCATCTCTCTCGCGTTTGTCGCAATAGCTTTATCGACGAAAGGAGAACCGTCATCCTGTTCGGTAGATCTTTCGACTGCCTTGTAAACGTGGATGCGGCCGTGTGGTTCCCTGGCACGGATCAATATGCGTTTCAGCGCGTGTTCGCCATGCGAGATGCGGCCGGCGATGTGATCGTATTCGCGCGCTCGAACAGTTTTCGAATCGGTGAAAACAATGTCGGCCTCGTAACTGCTGAGTTCGATGCGGATGCTGCCGACAAACTGCAGGCCTCGCAGATAGCGCACCAGCGCCGCGACGTTTACAAAAGACGTGTTCAGATTCTGATGGATCGGTTGCTTTTTCATAACGAAACACAACGTACCTCACGGGCAGAAACGAGCGTGCGGGCCACTCTGCAGACGCGCGCTTTTCACAGTCGCGTTTCTGCAAGTAATTGGATTTGGCTTCAGGAAAGACCTAATGGTCGACAGGTTCCATTGCATCTTTCGTTTTTTTCGTTCAAAATTCGCAAAATACTTTCCAAGCCGCTGATTCAGGTGGCATCCTTCGAAAACTAATTTTCTCTGTCGGGCCGAAAGACTATGAGCACATCGTTATTTCGAAAAAAATCCATAGCACAGATTCAGGCAGATGCTGCCGCGGGTTTCGAACACGAGGGGCTTGTTCCGGGCGCACCCGGAGACGAGAGCATTACGGGACTTCGCCGTTCGCTAACTACGTTCGATCTGACGATGCTCGGCATAGCGGCCATCATCGGCGCAGGAATTTTTGCGATGGTCGGCAAGGCGGCGAATCGTGGCGGACCGGCGGTGGTATTGCTCTTTGTTTTCGCCGCGATAGCGTGCGGCTTTGCCGCGCTTTGCTATGCGGAGTTTGCGTCGAAGATCCCGATCGCGGGCTCGGCCTATACGTACGCATATGCGAGTTTCGGTGAGCTCCTCGCGTGGATCATTGGCTGGGACCTGCTCGTTGAATACGCGATCGGCAACATCGCGGTCGCGATCTCATGGAGTGATTATTTCACCGGTCTGCTCAGTGCCAATGGCATCACGATACCTGCGAATTTCACGATGGATTTTCGCACGGCATCCCAGGGTTATTATGCGGTGCAGGGTGCGCTTGCTGACGGTGGGTCGACTCTCGAAAGCCTTAAGGCGGCGTGCGCCGGCAGCACCCCGGCGATCACATGCGCCCAATTGGATGCACACTCCGCGTGGGCGAATGCGCCGCTTGTGGGCGGCATTCCGATCGTGGCCGACCTTCCCGCCTTGGGGATCGTGTTCCTCATTACCGCACTCGTCTACGTCGGGATCCGCGAATCGAAAACGGCGTCGAACATAATGGTGGCGGTCAAGCTTGCGGTCATTCTGCTTGTCATCGTTCTCGGTGCGTTTTATGTGAACACCGAGAATTGGAGCCCGTTCATGCCGAACGGTGTTGGCGGCGTAATGACTGGCGTGTCGGCGGTATTCTTCGCGTATATCGGATTCGATGCACTATCGACAACCGCCGAAGAATGCAAAGATCCGTATAAGACGTTGCCGCGAGGGATGATCTATTCGCTGCTTATTTGTACGGTGCTGTATTGCATCCTCGCTCTGGTACTGACCGGAATGGTCTCGTATACAAAACTCGCCGTTGGTGATCCTTTAGCGTTTGTGTTCGGACCCGAAGGCGTCAACATTCCATGGGTTTCGGGAATCATCGCGGTCAGTGCTATCGTCGCGATCGCGACCGTTCTTCTCGTATTTCAGCTCGGTCAGCCGCGTCTCTGGATGGCAATGAGCCGCGACGGCCTGTTGCCGAAAATATTCTCGTCGATCCATCCGAAGTTTCGAACGCCCTGGTTCTCGACAATTCTGACTGGGTTTTTGGTAGCGATTCCAGCGCTATTCATGAACCTTTCGGAGGTGACCGATCTTTCAGTTATCGGAACGCTCTTCGCATTCGTCATCGTCTGCGCGGGCGTGCTCGTCAAGGACAAAGAATTTGCCGGGCAAAAGCGCTTCGTGCCGTATATCAGTTCGCGGTTTATCTTCCCGGCTATGTTGATCCTGATCACCGCCGCGTTGTTCTATTTCAACGGTGATGCGGTGCGAATTTTCTTTACCGATTACACTTCTACTGAGGAGGCGGCCTTTTATCACAAGATCCCGTACTTTGTTTTTGTCGCCTTCGCGCTTGTGATGGCGGTGCTGTCCTTCGTGAAGCGGCTCTCCCTTATTCCGGTACTCGGCGTGATGTGTTGTACGTATCTAATGACAGAGTTGGGCATCACCAACTGGATCAGATTTGGCATCTGGTTATTGGTCGGGTTCGTGGTCTACTTCCTCTATAGCTATAAGCACAGCAAACTGCACACGCGGGCCGAAGCGACCGAGGCATAGCGACGCGTTTGCACATCTTTACAGTTTTCGTAGAACCCTCAGCAGTTTCCGCGCGTCTAAGAGCGCGGAAACTTTTTATTATTCAAAGGAGATTTATGAAAAAAGCACTTTTCTTAACGGCGATGTTCGCCGCGTTGGCGTTGTCTGCGTTTGGGCAGGCTAAGCCGACCGATTTTTCGGGCACGTGGGCGCTCGATGTGGCGAAATCGCAGTTGGGCGAGCGTTCGCGAATCGAGACGATGACAATGACCGTCACTCAAACTGACAAAGAGTTAAAGGTATCCACCGAGACAAAGCGGCCGGCTCCGCCCGCTGACGCGGTTCAAGGCGGCGGTCCGGGCGGCGGTCGCGGCATGGGACGGGGATTCGTCGGTGGTGACGGCACGATCGCTTATTTACGGGATGGAAAAGAGACGACCGTTGAGATCGACGGGCCCAACGGAAAGATGCCGGTGAAGTATAAGGCCGTGATGGAAGCCGGAAAAGCAAACCTCTCATCACTGCGCAGTCTGAGCGGACCGATGGGTGAGATAACGATCACGACGAAAGACGCATGGTCGCTTTCGGCCGATGGCAAGACGCTTACGGTCGTGCGTGAACAGACCACGCCGCGCGGAACGAATTCGTCAACGATGGTTTTTGTGAAGAAGTAGCGAGGGTGCAGAGTGCAAGCTAAAGCTTGCACTCTGAACTTAATCCTCGAACTGTAGTTCCTCGATAATCTCTTTCACTATTTTCCTGCCAAGCTCAAGATCGTCCGGCTTTAACGAAACCGCGCCGACAACCGGGTGACCGCCGCCGCCATATCGCTCGCAGATCTCGGCAATGTTGTGGACTCGGGGTCGCGGTGCCCACGGATTCGAGCCGACCGAGACCTTGGTGCGGAACGCGCTCTGGCTCAAGCTGACGACATACGTCGTCTCCGAGTGGAAATAGTAGGGAATGAATTTGTTGTAGCCTTCGATCGAGGTTCCGGTCAGATCAAAATAAACGACTCCGCGGTCGTAAACCGACCGCTCTTTTATTATCGCGACCGTGTTCCAGTGCTGTTCAAGTATCGGTACGAGGCGCTCCTGGATCGCCTCGCTTTCGACGATCTCATCCAGCGATTTCTCCGTTAGCCAGCGAATAATTTTCTCGACAAAGGCCGGATCTTTTTCGCCCTCGATCACCTGCATGAGCTTTAACGCCGGCGAGCGGAGCTCGACGCACTGTGCCGCCGATTCGTAGAACGCTCCGTCGATAATATGCGCCCACTTGATCAATTCCGAGAGGGATTCGTCTTCGAAACCGAACTTGTCTCGCGTGACGCGGGCGATAAACTCCGCGCAAGAAGCACTCGTTGTATCGAGAAACTTTTTGCCGCCCGAGTCAGCGTGAAAGTGTCGCTCGTCGTCCTCCGACAGAAACGCCGATTGATGATGATCGAACCACCAGGTCAGGCGGTCGTCGGCGCAGTACTTGAAATCAACGATGGCGTTCTCATCGCCGTCGAACTGCTCACGGTCGAACGCATTGCCGGCGCGGTGCATCGTCGGTGTGTAGGAAACGCTTGCATCGGCATCGATTTTCGATCGGTAGAATTTGGTAAATATCGCGGCCGATGAGACTCCGTCGAAGCAATTGCCGTGATAAAGTATCCGTAGTTTCATAAGTACAGAATTCGTTGAGCGGACAAAACATTCTAGGTTAGAGTGCCGGGACCTATCCGTCAAGACCAGCAAGAAATGAACATACGACTTGCCGATAAGCAGGACGCAGACGCCCTCGTCGAATTTAATATCGCCATGGCCTTTGAGACCGAGGGAAAAAGACTAGGCGCAGACGTATTGAGGCCCGGCGTCGAGGCGGTTTTCAAAGACGAGAACAAGGGGTTTTACGTAGTAGCCGATGAAAGCGGCGTAGTCGCGGGCGGGTTGCTGGTGACATTCGAATGGAGTGACTGGCGAAATAAATGGTTCTGGTGGATCCAGAGTGTATACATTAGGCCGGAGCATCGCGGGCGGTCCCTCTATCGGCAAATGTACGACTTCGTTAAGGACTTGGCCGACATTAGGGGCGTTGTCTCGGGTTTTCGGTTATATGTCGAGCACGAAAATGTCCACGCCAGGCGAGTTTACGAAAAGGTCGGCATGCGCGAATCGCATTACGTAATGTACGAGGAAGAAAAAATTAAAGCCGGGATTCCTCGATAAAAAGAAATCCCGGCAATACTAAGAAAATCGAATTCAGAAGCTCAAAAAGAAGGATTGTGAGATTGTTGTAGAAAAATGTTCACCCTATAAGTTAGAAATGAGGCATTCCGTTTCCGATTTTCAAAGACCAAACTCTTAAAATTTATAAAAACTTCTGGGGAAAGATCGGTAAAGTCTTCGTGCCCACACCCGAAGATTTCCCCCAAGCAAACCGATCTATCCCCAAACCACGTAAAGTCAATCTAAAAGCTGCATCAACCTATTGTTCCCTGCGCCGGTTCCGTAGAACCGGCATTGTACCCGCCCCTTGCTCGTTGCGATGTCCTTCAGTTGAACTTCCGTGTTGTCAAAGTAAACCTTCCGATGCTGTCTCAATAGCAACCATTGTGCCACCGGATTCCGGAATGAATTGAGCGATTTGGACTCCCACCATTCTCGCCGTGTCTTTATTTCGTACGAGCCGGGCGCAAGCAAACGTTGCGTCCCGTTTGGTTCCGATACAGTTTGAGCCGTGGAATCTTTGTGCTGTAATTCAGGAAATGCAAACGATAACAGAGGCTGAATTTGAGCGGATAGTGACCGGTATAAGGGACGATGCTGACCTTATCGTAAAGCACAATCCCATCGGGAGCCGCGACGAGATCTTGCTGTGGATGGTGATCAGCTGTCTCATCAGCTATTTGAGTCTTAGCGAGCTTGAGACGCCGTGCTTTAAGGGTAAGCCAGATGCGGAAACATACCGGGACGCTATCCGCTTTGTCTTGCGAGATCGCAGGGCGGTGGATTTTGACGTCGAAGTTTACATCGATAGACTATCCAAAGCATGATAGTTCAACGTTTTGTACTCACCCCGTTTCAACAAAATACGCGGGTCGTCGCGTGTGAAATTACCAAAAAGGCCATTTGCATCGACCCGGGCGAAGCGTCCGACGAGCTTGTTGATTTCATAACTTCGATGGGACTTGAGCTACAGGCGATAACTCTGACGCACGGACATTTAGATCATGTGGGTGGCACTGCCGCGTTGCACAAGAGTTTTCCCGGCGCCGAGATTATTCTTCACAAAGACGACGAAGACCTTTATTACGGTCTTCCCCAGCAGCCGTTATTTATGGGTATCCAGCCTCAGCAGATGGCCGCTCTGGGATTCGATTACGAAGATCCACCCGAATTGACAAGGTATTGGAGCCACGGCGAAACGTACGAAGTCGGCGATCTTCGGTTCAAGGTCTTACATTGTCCCGGGCACACTCGCGGCCATGTTGTGCTTGCAGAGGAGTCGGAGAAAAAAGTCTTCGTCGGCGACTGTTTGTTCGCCGGATCGATCGGACGCACGGATCTGCCGGGCGGAGATCATCAGCAGTTAATGGATTCGATCAACAACAACATCATCGCTCTCGGCGACGAATTTACGGTATATTCAGGACACGGCCCCGAAACCACTGTTGGCGACGAGCGCGTGTCGAATCCGTTCTTAAACGGCGTCTACCAAATCGGCAAGGGAAAGTATTTTTAACTTCATCACAGACGAGGTACAAATGAGAAAGATATTTACATTTTTCGGAGTGATGGCGTTGTGCTCGGGCCAGATCCTGGCTCACGGCGACGACAGCCATTTCGCGAACCATCAGGATGTTCAGGTCAAAACGACGAAGGTGACAGGAAATGTTTATATGCTGCAGGGCCGCGGCGGAAATATCGGAGCCCTGATCGGAACGGACGGGATCCTGATCGTCGATGACGACTATAAGGCTATTGGCACCAAGCTCGCTGCCGCATTGAAGGAACTGGGATCCGATAAACCGCGATTTATCTTCAACACTCACTGGCACGGCGATCATACCGAGGGTAACGAATTCTTTGGCAAGGATTCGATCATCGTCGCACACGCGAATGTGCGGAAACGGCTGCTCGATCCGCCCGTTATCTTTGGAATGAAGACACCGCCTTATCCATCCTTCGCGCTCCCGATAATCACCTATACCGAGAGCATGTCGATGCATATAAATGGGGAGGAAGTCAGGGCAGTTCATTATCCGAATGGCCACACCGATGGCGACACGGTCGTGTTCTTCAAAAACGCGAACGTCGTTCATCTTGGCGATGATTTTTTAGTCGGCCGGTTTACATTTGTCGATCTCGACAGCGGCGGCAGCGGACAAGGGCTGATCAATAACATCGCTTCTTTAATAAAGCAGATTCCGGCTGACGCCAAGTTGATTCCCGGCCATGGCCCGCTCGCCACGCTTGACGATCTGAAGGTCTATCACCAGACGCTGGTCGATACCTCAAATCTAATTCAGGCTGAAATGAAAAAAGGCCGGTCGGTTGATGAGATCAAAAAGGCAGGGCTGCCGGAGAAATACAAGGATTGGGGATCGGGATTTATAAAGACCGATTTTTGGATCGCGACGGTCCATCGGAGCTATTCGCGGAAATAGTACCGAAGTTTTCAGAGTTCGCAGAGTTTTCCGAGTTGCGAGCACCGAGACGTCAAGGGTTAGGTTGGCACTCCTGCAAACTCTGAAAACTCGGCCAACTTACTCTTAGGCGACCGTTATTTCCTTCGCCAGATACACATCCTGGATAGCATTCAGCAGCTCGATGCCCTCGGACATTGGACGCTGAAACGCCTTGCGACCCGATATAAGGCCGGTGCCGCCGCCGCGTTTGTTGACTACCGCGGTGCGAACGGCATCCGCGAGATCGCCTGCACCTTTTGACTCGCCACCCGAATTTATCAAACCGCAGCGTCCCATATAACAATTCGCAACCTGATAGCGGACGAGGTCGATGGGGTTGTCGCTCGTGAGCTCTTCATACACCTTCTTGTGCGTTTTGCCGTAGCTGCCTTCTTTGTTGAGTGCGGTATATCCGCCGTTCCTGGTCGGTAGCTTCTGCTTGATAATATCGGCTTGAATGGTCACGCCCAGATGATTTGCCTGCGCGGTGAGGTCCGCCGCGTCATGCATGTCGCCATCGGCGGTTTTGAATTTGGAATTCCGCAGATAGCACCACAGGATCGTCGCCATGCCGAGCTCGTGCGCGTACGCGAACGCTTCTGATACCTCAGTCAGCTGCCGCGTCGATTGGTCAGAACCAAAATATATCGTCGCACCGATGGCCACGGCTCCCATATCGCGGGCCTCATCGACGGTGCCGAACATCACCTGATCGAACTGATTCGGATAGGTCAGCAGCTCGTTGTGATTTATTTTGACGATGAACGGGATCTTATGTGCGAACTTGCGTGCGACCGAGCCGAGCACACCGAACGTCGACGCAACCGCGTTACATCCGCCTTCGATGGCGAGCCTTACGATGTTCTCCGGATCGAAATATTGGGGATTCGGAGCAAAGCTCGCCCCGCCCGAATGCTCGATGCCCTGATCGACCGGCAAGATCGAGAGGTATCCAGTTCCCGTCAAACGGCCGTGGTCGTTAAGAGTCTGAAGGCTTCGGAGAACTGCCGGCGTGCGATCGGAGCTGGCCCGCACGCGATCGACAAAATCGCCGCCCGGAACATGGATACTTTCTTTGGGGATCGTTTTCGAGACATGTTTTAGCAGCGTGTCGGCCTCGTCACCCAACAGGTTTTGTATTTTTGAAAGATCAGCGGACATCAACTATCTCCTGCGCAGAAAAGTGCGAATAAGCTATTGGAATAAGCCGAGATTATACCATAATCACCCGCTCTGGCTTTCTGAGTAAAGACGGCGACAATTGGCAACAGTTACGAACTCATCCGGAATGTGATCTGAAGAAAAAGAATACAACCTACAAGTTGGTAAGACCTTCAAAGGCCTTTACTTTTGACGGTGTACTACTATAAAATCCGCAACTTGTAGAAAATGTTTAGGCCGCTTGTCCCAATATTCGAGCGGCATCCCCTAGTTGTTAACCAGTGACCCGGAGACGGGTCGAAACTTAAAGTTAGAGGTAAGTATGAAGTCTCTCGGATCGGGAAAGCTGTTGTCTGGGCTTTCGATTTTGTGTCTCTCGGTGCTGGCCGTCACGGCCGTGTCCGGCCAGGATAAGGATTGGCGGGCGATATCGCCGACGGAACTCTCGGCCAAGGCTCCGATCGTCGAATCGGACGCGGACGCCGAAGCAATTTTCTGGGAAGTTCGGGTGGATGACAGCTCGGCCGAGGAACTTGCTCTACGCCACTACGTGCGCGTAAAGATCTTCACGGAACGCGGACGCGAACAGTTCAGCCGCCATGACGTGGTGTTCGCGAAAGGTACGAAAGTGAAGGACGTTGAAGCCCGCGTAACCAAGCCCGACGGGACGATGGTCCTTTTGAAGAAGGAAGACGTGCTCGAGCGTGAGATCGTGAAAGCCAGCGGCATTAAGGTAAAGGCAAAGTCATTCGCACTTCCCGGATTGGAGATCGGTTCGATCATCGAATACCGGTACAAGGAAGTTTACGATAATGCCGAGGCGAACATGCGTCTGGTATTCCAGCGCGAAGTGCCCATTCAAACTATCTCGTATTATGTAAGGCCGTTCTCGGGTTCCCGCGGAATGTATTACGAACCTTTCAACACGGGAAACACACGATTCGAAAAAGACAAGAATGGTTTTTACCGGGCGACGATGACGAACGTCCCAGCGTTTCGTGAAGAGCCGAGTATGGCGCCTGAAGACGAGGTGCGCGCCTGGATGTACATTTATTACCAGGCCGGCGAGAAAAAGAAACCGGACGAATACTGGCGCGAGATAAGCAAGATTCGCCACAACGCTTCGAAGGAAACAATGAAACCCAACGACGAGGTCAAACGGGTAACCGCCCAGGCCATCGCGGGTGCAACGACGGACGAAGAAAAGCTGCGGAAGATCTTTGAATTCAGCAAGGCTAAAGTTCGGAATCTGAACTACTCGGACAAAGTGACCGACGAGGAACGGAAGAAGGTGTACACTTCAAAAACTCCGGATGACACTTTGAAGCTCGGTTACGGAACCGCGAGGGACATCGACAATCTTTTTGGCGCGATGGCTCGAGCCGCCGGCTATGACGCGCGCGAATCGCTTTCAGGCAGCCGAAGTGAAATGACGTTCGACCGGTCCGTTGCGAACGTAGCGTTGATGATCAACTCGTCGAGCGTCGCGGTTAAGGTTGGCGACGGATGGCGATTTTTCAGTCCGGGTAGTTACTTTGCCACATTTGGAATGCTGAGCTGGGCCGAGGAAGGGCAGATAGCGTTGATCGCAGA
>JBKKAS010000451.1:0-24512 GCA_046714595.1 Pyrinomonadaceae bacterium
ATCCAGGACATCACCGAGCGCAAGCTTTCGCAAGAGGCATTGCTAAAAGCGGAGCGCCAGGCCGCCGAGGAATACCAGGCGCTTCTAGGACGCATCGTGCCGCTTGCGGCCACTCTCGGCCGGGCACGTGATCTGACCTCGATCTACCGCGCAGTGCGGGAGTTCATATGCGCATCGATGAAGTGCTCGGGCTTTTTCGTTTCGTTCTTCGAGGAGGAAACGCGCCTACGGCAAGCCGCTTATGTTTGGGGCGAAGGTGAAGAGGTCGACATTTCCCAGCTGCCGCCAATGCCCTTAATGCCGAAAGGCGGTGGTGCGAACTCGCGGGCGGTCTTTGAAAAGCGGACGATCATCACAAACAACTATTGGGATGATATGAAAAATCGTCCGCATGTCGTCATTCATGAAAACGGCATCGATCCAATGTCGTCGCTGATCGTGCCGATGATGATAAAGGGCAATGTCCTTGGAACACTTGAAGTCCAGGCGCACGAGAATGACGCGTTCGATCAAGAGCACGCGGTGGCAATGGAAATGGCCGCGAACCTCGCGGCGGTCGCAATCGAAAATGTGCGGCTGATCGAAACGGAAGCCGCGGCCCGCGAGGCGGCAGAAACCGCGAATCGCGCGAAAGATGACTTTTTGTCGGTGCTCTCGCACGAGTTGCGGACGCCGCTGAACGCGATTCTCGGCTGGGTCCGTATGCTCAGGGCCGGGGTTCTTGACAAGGAAAATTCGAACCGGGCGCTCGAGGTTATCGAACGCAACACTCGACTTCAGAGCAACTTGATCGAGGATCTTCTTGACGTGTCACGAATAATTTCCGGCAAGATGCGCATCGAGCCAGAGCTTGTCGATCTTGTGTCAGTCGTAAAGACCGTTTCCGAAGCGATCAAGCCGCTGGCCGACGCGAAAAATATTGCGTATCGTTTTTCGTGCGCTGACGACTCAGTGTTTCTTTCGGCCGATGGAATGCGCTTGCAGCAGGTGGTTTCAAATCTCCTTCAAAACTCGGTCAAATTTACGCCCGCCGGTGGCAGCATCGAGATCGCGGTTGAACGCAAGGAGGCGAACGTGGTCCTGCGGATCAGGGATACCGGCGTCGGGATCGATGCCGTTCTGTTGCCGCATATATTTGATCGCTTCCGGCAAGCCGATGCCTCAGCCCGTAGAAATTTTACCGGTCTCGGACTCGGCTTAACGATCGTGCACAATATCGTCGAGCTTCACGGTGGAAGTATCGACGTGAAAAGCGATGGCAAGGATAAAGGCTCGACGTTTATCCTTACCCTGCCGCTGGCGGAAGACTTTTATGAAGGCGGGAAGTCTTTAGAACGCCTGACGCTTGGGGCGGGTCGCTCGCTGGCGGGCAAAGCGATCCTGCTCGTTGATGATGACCTTGAAAATCTTCTTCCGCTGAAGCTATTTCTCGAAGGCGAGGAGGCCGTTGTCACGCCGGCTGCAAACGGTTCGGAAGCGCTTCGCCATCTTGCCGAACGAGACTTTCATGTGATGATCACCGATATCGGAATGCCGGGAATGGACGGATTCGAACTCGTGTCGAAACTCCGTGCAAACGGCTTGGGCCGCAACTCCGCAGTTAAGGCAATAGCGTTGACGGCCTACGCATCGGTGGACGACCGCGAGCGGGCTCTCGAATCCGGCTTCGTGGCTCATCTCGCCAAACCGGTGAACTTCGAGGACTTACTGGCTGCGATCGAAAAAATAGCGGACAACGGAAACTGATCCTGGTGTCTTGTTTAAGGCTGTATGTCGGGCTGGGGTCGATTGTCGGCTTCGCGCATCAGGCGGGCGATGTGAAAGACGTAGTGAAACCCTGACACAAATGCGAGAAGGACGACTATAAAATAGGTTGTCGGCAGATAGAATCCGTATCCGGTAACGGCAGCGAGTAGTATCATTCCCACCGCAATCACCTGCACCAGCGTGCTCAGCTTTCCGAGCCAGGACGGCTTGAACCCGCGGAACCCCGTCATGATATTTATCGCTCCGGCGACCGTGATGATCAGGACGTCGCGGCCTATGACCGCCGCCGTGACCCAGAACGGAACAGGCAGATGACGGACCGCCGGCAGCACGTTCGGCATTGTGAGGATAATAAAAGCCGTCGTCATCAAAAGCTTGTCTGCGATCGGATCGATGATCGTACCGAGTTCCGATTCCTGATTGAAACGCCGCGCCAAAAACCCATCGATCCCATCCGATACACCCGCCACGATAAATACGCACAGTGCGATGCCGCTATAACCGTAATAGAGCAGGCTTGCGAACACCGGGATCAGGGCCATTCGCATGAATGTGAGGAGATTCGGAATTGTGAGGATAGAGTTCATTTTCGATTTGCGATCTCGTCGGATTTGCGATTTTCGAATTGCGATTTTCAATCGCGTCGTTTCCGGCGCCCCGTCGCATCGCAACTCTGGCGTTTTTCTTCGAGCCTTTTCGATCGTTTTCCCGTGAGAAGCAACCCGCAAAACAATCGCAAATCGCAATTCGAAAATTGCAAATCAAACCGAACGTAATTCAAGCAAGCTTATCTCCGGCGGGCATTGGTATCTGATCGGAAGAACGACTGTCCCGATCCCGCGAGTGATATAAATTTGCGAAGTCTTTCGGCGGTGCAGACCGCTTGAGAGTTTACGTCGCGGCAGAAGACGTTTTTCGGGATCACGGACTTTTACCTGACCACCGTGCGTATGACCGCTCAGGGTCAGGTCGACTCCGAAACGCGTCGCCTGACGAAAGATGAGCGGATTGTGCGCAAGCATCAGTTTCATCTCGTCAGGAAACGAACCTTTGAGCGCCGCCGCAAGATCGGTCTTGCCAACCATGTGATCATCGACGCCGGCGAGCCAGAACGACGCTCCGCGCGCCTCGAAGCGAAAGCCTTCGTTGACGAGCATCTTGATACCGGCGTCGGTAAATTTCTGGACGACGAGATGCGGGTCTGTCCAGTGATCGTGATTCCCGAGACAGGCAAATGTCCCAAATTCCGAGCGCAGTTTTCCCAGGACTTTTGAGACCGGGGCAATATATTTGTTTTCGTGCGAAACATAATCGCCGGTCAACAAAAACATATCCGGCTTGAGCCGGTTCGCGATCTTGACCGCGCGCTCGATGTGTTCGATGTTCGTGAACGGGCTGTGATGCATATCCGAGAGGTGGATGATCTTAAAGCCATCCAGCTTCTTCGGCAGGCGCGTCAGTTTGATCTCCACGCGTTCGAGCGAGAGACTGCTGGCTTCGTCGATGGCCGACTTGGCGATCTTCGAGACGTTGCCGGCAAAGTCGCGTAAAGGTCTTTCAGCCGAAACCAGGGAATTGATCCGTTCGGAAATTCTGGTTCGTCTCTGTCGGGCTAATTTCATTTATCTTTCGAATAATTCAGAACGTTTTACTGTACAAATCCTTCGTGTAAAGACAGAATACCGTCCTCAACAACTAAATACCAGCACGACAGGAGGCTCCCACATGAAGATTTCCCTGCGACGTTTCGCGTCTTTCGCGATTCTCGTTCTTCTTACTTCGTTGCTCTCTTCCGCACAGGATCTTGACGACGTTACGATATCAGGCAAGGTCGTCGATTCGAACAATCTGCCGATCGTGGGAGCGACGATAACCGCTACACATATCGAATCGAACCTCGAACGAACGGTGACGTCGAACGAGGACGGCCGTTACCGCTTCATTGAACTCAAGCCCGGTGTCTATAAAGTGAGGACAACCGCCACCGGTTTCGGCACCAAGGAAACTGTCGATCTGCAGACCATTTCCGGTCAGCACGTGCAGCTCGACTACAGCCTTGCTCCGGCGGCTGTCACCGCGTCTGCGACGGTGACCGTCAGCGAGGATGAGGTGCCGCTGGTCGACACAACGCGGACGGTCGTGGGTTCGACACTCACCGAACGTGAGATCGAGGAGATCCCGACTAACTCCCGCAACCCGCTTGATCTTGTCCTTATCCTCGGAGGCACTTCCGAAGAACAACTATCGACGCGCGATCTCGCCGAGGATCGCGGTGCAAGAAATCTCAGTGCGCCGGGCACGACGCCAGAAGAAGCCGGTATCTTCGGACTCTCGGGCGGTGCAGCATACTCGAATAACATCACCATCGACGGACTGGACAACAACGACGACCGATCCGCCTCGTTTCGATTTCAGCCATCGATCGAGGCGATCAGCGAGGTTCAGGTCATCACCAACCAGTTTTCCGCCGAGTACGGCCGCGCTTCCGGCGGACGAGTAAATTTGCGAACTCGCGGCGGTTCGAACAAATATCGCGGTCGGACATTCTATTTTTTCCGCGACGCCCGGTTCACTGCCAACACGTGGAGGAACAACGGCCGTACGCCGCCGATAGCCCGTCCGCCGTTCACGAATAACAATCCCGGGTTTACGTTTGGTGGTCCCGTCGTTAAGAACCGTCTTTTCTTTTACACGTCGTACGAATACGACGACATCAAGGAAGACACCATACTCGACGCATGGGTGCCGCTTAATTTCTCAAACCCGAGTTTTCCGCTGCCCTCGCCGACCGACGCGACCCCATTCACGGTCACCTCGGGCCCGACGTCAGTCCAGGTAGGGAAGTTTCTCTCCCCGGCCGAAACACCGGCGAAGAATCATCTCGTCACCGCACGAGGCGATTGGACGATCAACGACGCGCATAATTTAACCGTCAGCTATCAGCTCGGCAGGTCGAACGACCTGCGCGCGTTTAGCGGAACGAACCGTATCGCCGACTCGCTGATCGGCCGCATTCGGAATACCGATGCATACAACGCGACACACAATTTCGTGATCTCGCCGCGTGTGGTCAACCAGGCGCGATTTCAGTACTCGACGCTGAAGCCCAGTTCGGCGCAGGTCGCCGGAGCCCTTACCGCGGCGGTTCTGGTGACATTCACCGGGCCGGCGAACGACGGCGGGACGCAGGTTTACGGATCGACGACAAACTCAAGCGACCGAACCGAAGACCGGTGGCAATTTCAGGACAGCGTCAGTTTTGTGGCCGGTTCGCACACGTTTCGATTCGGCGGCGATGTTCAGCGTGTCGACACCGTGTATACCGACCGCTTCGATACGACCGGCACGTACAGCTTCAGCAACTTCGTCTTGTTCAGCCAGAATTCCGTCTCGCGCTATCAACAAAACTTCAACAATACTTCGGAACTAAAGAACGATTATGTTGGCGTCTTTGCGCAAGGCGACTGGCGTGTGCGACAAAACTTCACTTTCAGTTACGGCTTGCGGTACGAGCGCGAATCGGTGATCGACGATACGAACAATTTCGGACCGCGAGTGGCGTTTGCATGGAATCCTTTTCCAAACGGTGAAAAAACCGTGGTCCGTTTCGGCGTCGGAATTTTCTACAATCGCGTCTTGCTCCGCACCGTCGACGATTACAATTCCGATGCTGAAGCTCTTCGACTGGATACGAACAGCTTTAACCTTCCGACCGGCGTTGTGGCCGATGCGAATGTTTGGCGTCCGTTCCTGAACACCCGCTTCCCCGGCAGCTTGACGATCGATACGGTGATGCCCATCAACGCAACCAGAAGTTTTACGCTAGGCCAACTGGCGCGCCCGAGTTCGGTTTTTCGCAGCCTTTCACCGGATCTGAAGATCCCGGAGAGCTACCAGTTCAATGCCGGATTAGAACGAGAGGTTTATAAGGGCCTTGTTTTCGAGACGAATGTTACATACAACAGGACCGTTCGCCTGTGGCGCGAATGGAATCCGAATGCCCCGGTCTTGCCGCCGGGAACGCCCGATCGGAACAGCGACGGCCAGATCACGTTGACTGACTATCTCTTGGGAATCACAACCGGCATTCATAGATTCGAGAACGGATCGCCGACCGACGCGGTCGGTCTAAGACCGGTTACCGGCACTAACTGTAATAGCTCGGGTCTGGAATGCTGGATCAACGTGAACACCCGAAACAGTAACAGCAGTACGACATGCTCTTCGACTACGGTGACGAACACACCGGTCTGCAGAGCATTCTCCGTTTTGAATAATCTCCGACCGAGATTCGCGCAGGTGGGTGCCGTGCAGCTTGAAGAGGTTGCGTCAATGGGCAGCAGCGAATACGTCGGCGCCGTATTCGAACTCCGGACGCGGTACCGCAAACTGGAGAACGGGTTCGGGGGATCGCTCCGCGCGGTCTACACACTATCCAGATTGATGGATGACGGGATCGTAAACACATCGGATCCGACGCTGCCCGGCAATTTTTCCAGGGAATGGTCGCGGAGCCTTGCGGATCGAACGCATCGTGTCGCGATCTCCGGAACGTTCGATACTCCGAAGTGGCTCGGAAAGATCCGCTTCTCACCGATCTTCCTCTACGGATCGGGAGCGCCGTTTAATGTCTCTGCGGGCGGTATCGACCGAAACCTCGACGACGTCAGCAACGACCGACCAAACTTCATGGGCGATCCGACCCGTATCGTATGGCGTGTTCTTGGTTCAACCTATCCGGAAGCCCTCGCCAGCAGGTTCTCGGTCGCTCCGATCGGCTCGCCCGGAAATCTACCGCGAAATGCCGGGCATGGCCCGCAACAATTCAAATTCGATCTAAGCATAACGAGGGAGTTCAAGTTCGGTGAGCGTTTTCGGCTGCGACCCGTAGCCGAGTTCACAAACCCGTTCAATATGCGCGTTTTTAGCTTTGGATCGAACTTTATAAACTTCGATTCGCTGAACAGTACGAATCCGGTCACGGTCCAGGCGTCAAAAGACGCTTTCCTGGCTCCGACCCGTACCAATACGCACCGTAGAATGAGGTTTGGAATCCGGTTCGATTTCTAGTCAAACCTTGTAGCTACGCTATTTGGGCCCGCAGATAGTGCGGGCCTGTCTATTTGACCGAGTGATAAATTTGGTGACGGCTAAAGGAGAAATATGCTAACCTCAAAGTGTTGAACATGTTTGTTCACCCCGCCCTATGAGCCAAGCAATTGAGAGCACGGGCGTGCTCACCGAAGTATCTATTGAGTCGGTGCTTTTGGACGCCGATCTCTTCGTAAAATACAGTTCAGCGGAAAAAGCATTCAAGCTGCTTCATGATTCGCTCGAGCGCAGCCCGCGCTCCATCGCGTTGCGCGAAAAGCTTCGCGATATCTGCATCAAGCAGAAGAATTTGAATGAAGCTGCCCGGCAATGTCTTGCGCTCGTCAGCTTATATATCAACCGCGAAGAGTTCGATCTTGCATATGACCGGCTGCAGGAAGCAAAGCTTCTCGATCCCCGCGTTTCTGTCGCTCCGGGTCTTGAAGCGATTCGTCGTGCCCGCCGACCGGACTTCGCCGTCAACCGCGACCGCTCGCCGCAGAAAGTCCGCACGGACGTAACATTCGCCGGCAATATCGGGTATGTGAGTATCTTCGACGCTGTGCAGGTTATCGAGAGCGCGAAGATGACGGGCCTGCTCGTCATCAAATCCGATCTGCACCTGGCCAACGTTTCGTTCAACGATGGCAAGATCGTCGACGCCGAATGTAACGGTCATAACGGGCACGCAGGATTTCGCGAGATCATCGAGATCAATAGCGGCACCTTTGAATTCTCAACCTCGGAAAACGAATTTCCGGTCGTCATCAATATTGTCAGTAATACTAATTTCCTCCTCGACGTTCTGACCGAGTTGGATAACGAACGCGCGGAGAAAGAAGGTCTTCGCAATGTCGGCTCCGAGCTCTAGGAAGAAGTCAGAAGTCAGTAGTCGGAAGTTAGTAGTGTACGAATCTCGTTTCTGATTTCTGATTTCTGATTTCTGCCTTCTGACTTCTGACTTCTGCCTTCCGATTTCCGATTTCTTTATTCTTGACTTAACATTCTGTTTACCCCAAAATATAGTGCACCTCCAGTTCCCCTAGCACTATAGAATGTTTAAGCTCCAGCGATTAGAAATTACAGGTTTTAAGTCGTTCGCCGACTATACCGAGATCGTTTTCACCGGTAACGGCATCACTGCGGTCGTCGGCCCGAATGGCTGCGGCAAGTCGAATGTCTCGGACGCGATTTCGTGGGTGCTCGGTGAGCAGCGCGCAAAATCGCTTCGCGGCGGCGAAATGAAGGACGTCGTCTTTCAAGGATCACGAAACCGCAAACCGGGGGGCATGGCTGAGGTCGTGCTGCATCTGGTTCGCGACAGTGAGTCGTTTGATATCGAAGAGAATGAACTCGAGGACATCGATGAGGCACTAAATGCGATTGACGATCACGCCGTCGATGTTGATGCATTAGAAGCCGAAACGCTCGAAGACGGGGCAGAAAATATTCAGGCAGGCGAGGAAGAGATCCAGAATCCGCAATCCGCGATCCGCATTCAGGAGAACGGATTTCACGACGAGGAGTTCGAGTTTGAAAAGGTCCAGGCCGCGCAGGTCGGTTCGATACAAACCGTCGAGCGAACGATAAAGACAAAGCGGCACTGGCGTCCGCGTTCGTTCGCCCTCGATTTTGCACCGGGCGAAGCGATCTCGGTCACGCGCCGGCTTTATCTGTCCGGCGAAAGCGAATACCAACTGAACGGCAAGACATGCCGCCTCCGGGACATTCAGGACCTCTTCGCGGGGACCGGACTTTCGGGTGCGCACTACGCGATCATCGAGCAAGGCCGCATCGGCCAGATCCTTTCGGCAAAGCCGTCAGATCGCCGGAACCTGATCGAGGAAGCGGCCGGCATTTCAAAATTTCGCACACGCCAGCGTGCTGCAGAGTCTCGTCTTGATTCTGCTCGAACAAACCTCGGCCGGATATCCGACATCGTCTCCGAGATCGAAAAGCAGGCAAATTCGCTTCGCCGCCAGGCCGGGAAGACGCGTCGCTACATCGTGCTTCAAGAAGAATTTCGTCTCTTGCTGCGGCAGCTTTTTGCTGCTGAGGGAGCGCACCTTTCGACGGCGATCGAGAGTTTTGAAATGCGACTGGCTGAGGCAGTCGAGACCGAGCACGGCTTTGGAGACAAGGTCACCGCGCAGGAAGAAGAGTTTCGCGAGGCTACTCAGCGAGCACGATTCGTTGAAGAAACGCTCGCCGAGATCCGGCGCCGGCACGCCGACAACGCGCTCGAGCGCGATCGTGCGGAACGCGAGCATCGCTATCAGGCCGAGCAGATCGTAAATCTAAACAACCGGTCCGAATCGCTCCGCGGTGAGCTGGAGTCGGTCGCCCAGCGCCTGAAGCTGATCGAATCAGAACTAGAACGTCTGCAGAAAGAGGACGAAGCAGAAAGCGCCGAGGCCGATGCATCGCGCCTGATCCTGCAAGAGGCTGAAAAGCAGTATGCGTTAAAGCTTGATGACGTCCGTACGATCGAGGAAGAGCTCGAGGGCCATCGTGCCGAATTAATGAAGCACACGGCGGCGGTCGAACGGTTCGATGAGATCGGGCGTTCGCTCGACACAAACGCCGAACGTCTTTCCGAGAGATCGCTCGGGCTCCAGCGCGAAGCCGCTCGTGCCGCCGAGGCGTACGAAGCATTCGTTACCGAGTCGCGAGAACTTGAAGAAGGTCAGAACGCCGAGGCCGGAAAGCTCGAATCACTGCAAGCGGAAAAGGGCGAGCTCCTGGCTTCCACAGCGACGGCCCGAGACAAACTGCGTGCGTCGGAAGAGTCTCTGCGTCGGCTGGAGTCCGAGCATTTGAAAACGCGCAACCGGCTCGATACGCTTCTCGAACTCGATGAAAAGCGTGCCGTCTATGCGCCTCAGATCCAAAAGTTATTTGCCGAGCAGGACAATATTGGCGTTCGCCTATCCGGCGTGCTCGCCGATTTTCTGTCCGTCGAAGAGCAGTCGGAAATTGCGGTTGAGAGTTTGTTTGGCCAGCGTCTGCAAACAGTCCTCGTTGAAAGCATCGAGGACGCCAAGACCGTCTCTTCATGGCTCGAGAAAAACGCTATCGGGCGCATCGCGGTTCTCGCCGTCCCGTCGCTCAACGGCGGACATCAGCATCCGCTGACTTCAGGTTCGAGCGTTCAGGATGTACTGGGAATTTCCGGTGACCTTCTTGAAACCTTGAAACGTGTGTACGCGGGCGAGCTGTCAACGAGGATCGTCGAGAGCGTCAATGACATCGATCTCGATAGCGGCGAGACCGTCGTCACGCAGGGCGGCACGGTTGTCACGAGTGGCGGCCTTTTCATCAGCGGACCTGAGGTCGCGGGTGAAACGAATGCGTCGTTGCTAGCTTTCAAGCGCGAGCTTTCGAGTCTGGAAAAAACACTGGTCGCGCTCGATGGCGAGATCGCGACGGCGCGTTCGATCGCGGAAGCGGACAAACGGGCACTCGCCGCGCTGGAAGAACAGACGGTGGATCTGCAATCGCTGATCATCAAGGTCGAGCGTGGGCTTCACGGGCTCGAGATCCAGCGGTCGACGACCCGGCAAGAGATCGACCGCGCCGAGCGTCACAAGAAAGTCGTCGCCGAAGAGCAACGGCAGACGAGCGAGGAGATCGAGCAAAATCAGAAACGAAGTTCCGAAGCTGTCGTGAACCGTGAATCCGTCGAACGCCTTCGAGATGAGGCCCGTAGCGAAGTCGAGCGCATCAATGCGATGCTCGCCGAAGCTCGAGCAAGGTCGGATGCGGAAAACACCGTGGTCAGCGAAAAGCGAACACTCGCCGCGACCTCGGGCGAACGCCGGCGCTCGGTGCAGTCCGCATTGCGGCGTGTCGAGAATGAGCAGAAAGAGCTCGAATCGCGCTCAGCGCTTCAGAATCTCGAGTTGTCAGAGACCGACATTCGGGTCGGCCATCTGCGCGAATCTACCGCGACGATCGCCGACAAGATCGCTGCAGCCGAATCGGAAAAGATAGCTGAGACCGCCGAGCTTACCGCCGCGATCGCCGACGTCAACGCGGCCCGCGAGGCCGCCGACGCGATGAGCGCGGAGCTTGCCGACCTCAATCGACGATCGGCTGATGCCCTCAACGAACGCGCCGCGATCGAGGTCCGCCAAACCGAGGCCGTCACCCAGCTCAAGAATTTAAACGAAAAATGCGCGCAGGAATTGAACACTCGGCTGACCGAGCTGATCGAGACCGAATCGATTGACGAGGAATTTCAGCTCGATACTTGTCGGGCGAACGTGGACGATCTACGAGAGCGGCTCGATGGTTTTGGTGCGATCAACATGCTCGCTGTCGATGAACTTGCCGAGACTGAGGAACGCCTGCTGTTTCTGACGTCACAGCGGCAGGACATAATCGACAGCATCGCATCCGCCGAAGAGGCGCTTCGTGAGATCAAGGAGCGCTCGCGGGCGAAGTTTCGCGATGCGTTCGAGGCGATCAATGCGAACTTCATCGAGTTTTTCAAAGAGCTGTTCGGCGGAGGCAAAGGCGAGATGTCGCTGCTCGAATCCGACGACGTCCTCGAAGCCGGTATCGAAGTGGTCGCACAGCCGCCTGGCAAACGTCTGCAGAATATCCTGCTGCTTTCTGGTGGCGAGAAGGCGATGACGGCGATCGCACTCGTGCTCGCTATCTTCAAGTATCGACCCTCACCCTTCTGCCTGCTCGATGAGGTCGATGCTCCGCTTGACGACGCGAACGTCGGCCGTTTTGTCGGCAAGATCGCGGAGATGTCCGAAAAGACTCAGTTCATCGTCATCACCCACAATAAGCGGACAATGGAGGCTGCACGGGCTCTCTACGGCGTAACGATGCAGGAAGTCGGTGTCTCTAAGATCGTCTCGGTTAAATTCGAATAGATGCAGAAGCCGGCACGTAAGTAAGGGCGTAAGATTCAATATTGAGCATTACGCCCTTGCTAGCGCGCGGGCCTGTGCATAGACCTTTCGATCTTTTCCGGCGTTCCTTTCATCAAACATTTGGGTCAATTTGTTATCATCACTCAGTTTGAGTTGCCTCCAGCTTTAGCTGGAGGTTTGCCTGACAATGAAGGCCCGGCTTTAGCCGAATGACTTTTGGCTGAAGCCGATCGGAAATTCTTTTCTGGTTCGGCTAAAGCCGATTAGGTTTTGCATCCCAACCTGCAGCTAAAGCTGGAGGCAATTGAGAAAGCTCGTATGCGGTTTTATCGATCGATCACGATTCTAGTTCTCTTTTTTTTGGTCTGCCTCACAACGGCGGCCGTATCGGCGCAGACGAAGAAGAGAACGAAGGCAGCGGCAAAGAAGCCGGTCGTCACATCCGTCGCGCCGGCGCCTGCTGCGGAAGAGCCGGCCGTGAGATCCGCCCCGAAAAAGAACGAGCGGCCCGGAGCCGACAAGGCCGCGAATATACCTGTTCAAACCGCGGCGGAACCAACTTACTTTTACGAGTTTGCGCAGCCCGAATTCACCATCAGCAAGATCGTCATCACGCACGACGATCTGGGGCGCGGTACGATCACGTTTACGAGAAAGCTGTTCGCCGAAACGGTCTCCGATCCGTTGCAGGTTTCGCCGGCCGCACTTGAGAGAATTAACGCGGCGTACGCGGCGCTGAACTTTATCGACTCCAGCGAAAATTACCAGTACGAGAAAGACTATTCGCACCTCGGCGTTTCGACTTTTAAGTTAAAGAAGGCGGGAAAGCAGCGGACGACCGTTTTCAATTACACGGCGAACAAGGACGCGAAAGTCCTGGCAGACGAATACCGGAAGCTCGGCAACCAGTTCGTATGGGTGTTCGACATCACGGTTGCGCGTGAGAACCAGCCGCTTGAATCTCCAAGACTCGTCGACTGGCTTGATTCGATGTTGCGGCGAAACGAGATCTCGGATCCGGCCCAGATGATCCCGCTGTTGAAGAGTCTTACTGACGATGAACGTATCCCGCTCATCGCCCGCAACCACGCCGGCAAGCTTGTCGAGAAAATAGAGAAGGGAAAGAAGTAGTGCTAAGTGGTAAACGGTAAACGGTAAGTCCGTGTTTGTAACCTGAAGAGTTACTGCCGCGAACTTACCGTTTACCGTTTACCACTTACCACTAAGTGTTACGCCATCGAATGCAGACCGATCATATTGCCTTCGGTGTCGTAGACAAGTGAGATGAATCCGTACGGGCCGATTGAGAATTTCTCTTTTTGTATCCGCCCGCCTGCTCCGACGACTCTCGACTCCTCGACCGCGCAATCTTCGCATGTAAAGTAAATAAGAACGCTGTTGCCGCCCGCCGGAAAACCGGGCATATAGACCAACGCTCCAGCCGAGCCCGCGGCGTCCATCTCCATCGGAAAGTTGTACATCTCGACATCGGGACCTTCCAGCTTCTCAAGCTTTACACCCACGACCGTTTCGTAGAATGCTCTCGCCCGCGCCATATCATCGACATAGATCTCAAACCAGCCGACATTGTTTCTCTTCATCGCAATTCCCCCGTATTAATTTTTATTGCCCGAGTAGACACGCAGTGACTGTAATACTCGGCCGAACGGCCAGAAGTTTCAAGACCGGCTTAAAAATGAGTGGTTATTTTGTGAAGCCTATCGTCCCGTCATCCGCGATCTTCGGGGCGCTCGCTCCGAAGTCTGTTTGGGAAAGGGAACGAACTTTCCTGACGGCGGTACCGGTGGGATCGAGGACAGGAATTCCGCGGCCTTCCTGGCGAGCGGAATGCAGTTTGGCACCGACGAGTTTTCCGTCGGGCGCGAGTCGCGTTTCCAGGATCACGGTCAGCGCAGTCTCGGCTTCGAGCCGGAACCAGCCGTAGGTCGCAAAATTGCCGAGGCTGTATGCGATGAGCCGGTCCTTGTAAATTTCCATTCCGCGTAGCACGTGCGGGCCGTGGCCGAGTACAAGATCGGCACCGGCGTCGACGACCGCGTGTGCAAACATCGGCAGGTTGCCACGCTGCTCGCCAAAGAAGAGCTCGGTGCGTCGGGGGACATTTTGCGCTCCGGTCCCTTCGGCACCGCCGTGAAACGAAACCACGACGATGTCGGCCTTCTTGTCGGCTTCGAGGACGAGCCGGCGGGCCGTGTCGAGGTCGTTGACGTTCGGTGAGATATTATTGTGCGCAAATCCTATGAAGGCGATCTTCCTTCCTCTTACATCCACGTACGTGGTCGAGAACTGCGCGCGGTCGCTACCGGCGTGTTTGATACCTAAGGCGTCGAGCGTCCGCCGCGTGCTTGCTCGACCCGCATCACCGAAGTCAGACGCGTGGTTGTTTGCGACGCTCATGACGTCCAGACCCGCGGCTTTTAGATTTTTCGCAAATCGCGTCGGCATCCGGAATGCGAAACACCGGACGGGCTGGCCGGGTTTCGGGGTTCCGCATTTTTCACTTATGCCGCCATCGACGATCGGGCCTTCCATATTTCCGAACGCGATGTCCGCGGCGGACAGCACCGGCGTCACGTCTTTAAGAATCTCAGCACCGTCATTGGGCGGCATCCGCGTTTCGTTCGGGAACGGCGATCCGAGCATTATGTCACCAACCGCCGCGATCGTGATCGGCCCGGAGGTCTGCGGTGCAGGCGTCGGCTGGACGCTGGTTTCAGCCTCGGCGACGGGCGTCGTCAGATCTTTGGTCTGACACGAAACCGTCATTAGCAGAAGCGTGAGAATAGTGGACAGGAAAAATCGCTGGGGCATATAACTTAGGCTACCTACGCCGCTCCTAAGATGCTGTATACAGGCATTCTTATATCAAAAATAAAATCGGCGAAACGGTATTAAAACACGCTTCGCCGATTTCGTAAACAAAATAAATAGGAGTGGTGACGGATGAATCGTGAATGGCTAATGACGAGCGAAGGGGCGCCTCTTCATGGCATTGTTCAGTGTCGTTCCGTGTATTCCGTGGTTATACCGGCTGGCGTAACCACGGAACGCACGGAAAGGACGGAAAGCATGGACGGATACTACGGAACGAATGCATTCGGTATCGGTCGATCGCTCGTGATACCGAACTGCTGTATCAGCGTCCCGGCGGTTGAACGATTGCTATACCACGTCGCACTCGATGGACGGAACACCGTCGGATCGTGTTTACCATCGCCGTCATAATCACCCGGTGCCGGAATGTCACCGGTCGTTCCGAACGGCTGCGAGTAGTAACTGAAATCCTCGCTTCTTAGTACGTACCATTCCCCGGTCGAAGGCCTGTAGACCGCGACGTCGGATTTTCCGTCACCGGTGTAGTCACCCTGGGCGGGCTTATCAGTCGACGTCCCGAACGTGATCGCGATTACGCCCGCGGTCGATCGGTTGATCCACCACTGACCGAGGCTCGGCCGGTAGATCGCAATGTCAGCTTTCCCGTCGCCATCGTAATCCGCCGAGACAGGCACATCACCATTGGTCCCAAAGCCTTCGATCGTTGTTCCGCCGTCCAACGAACGTCTAATAAACCAAGTCGTATTCGATTGACGAAACACAGCCGCATCCGTCTTGCCGTCGTTGTCATAATCGGCCGGCATCGGAGCGTCGCCGCTAGTACCAAACGGGAACGAGAAGAAAGAGAAATCTTCACTTCTCAAAACAAACCACTCACCGCTTGATGGTCGCCATACGGCGATGTCGGTTTTACCATCGCCCGTATAATCACCGGGCGTGATGCGATCTGTCCCGGCTCCAAACTGCGCCGCGAACACCGTCTGGTTCGAGCTGCGATTGATCCACCACTCAGCGGGTCCGGGACGGAAAATAGCGAGATCGGTCTTCCCATCCGCGTCGAAATCGAACGGGGCGTCTTGCGTAGCGGCGGTCACAAAGCGCGCGGCAGTAAATCCAAACGTCATGTTGCCGCCACCGTCGCCGACCGCGACGATCTTTCCATCAGGCTGCAGGATCGCGCGATGAGCCGCGCTGTTATCGGGTGCGATGTTTTGGATGACCTTGCCGCCTACGCCGAATCCGGGATCAAGCGCGCCGGCGGTGTCGAGGCGAACGAGAATGAACGATCCTCCGCTTGCGCCAACGCCGATGATCTTGCCGTCCGGCTGGATCAGCACCGATCGTACGCTGTCTGAATTCATCGGCCGGACATCGTATGTCGCTTTCCCATCACTGTCGAACGTCGGATCGAGCTGTCCTCCCGTCGTGTACCGGGCAAACGCGGCTTCGTCGAACGAACCGCTATTCGCGGTCCCGGCCGCGACGATCTTGCCGTCGGGCTGAATCGCCACCGACGTTGCTCGGTCGATCTGTGTGCCTATCGGGGTCACCGCGGCGCCTCCGGAACCAAATGTCGCATCGATCGCACCGGCGGATGTCATGCGAACAAGACAGAAATCGCCATTCGTCGATCCGGCCATGATCAGGCTGCCGTCCGCCTGCCTGGCGAGTCCGAGTGCTTCGTCTTCGTTCCCCGGTCCGATATCAATGAAAATTCGGCCAGCCGGTCCGACGAAGGTGCTATCGAATCCTCCGGTCGTCGTTAGGCGAACGATCGCAAGGTCTTTATTCGGGGTCGGACGCGCGGTGCCCGTAATGACGACCTTGTCGTCGGGCTGAATGATCATGTCAAACGCGAAGTCATCACCGCCGAAATTTACCTTCACCTTTCCGCCGCTGTAAGATGCATCGATCGTTCCGTTGGAGTTGAGCCGCACAACGCCGAAGTCCCATCCTGCCGTACCGAGCTGCACGCTGCCAGCGACAACGATCTTGCCGTCCGTCTGCACCACAATGGCGATTCCCATTTCATTGAAGTTCGTGTCGAACGGAATTCCGACGAGCCCGTTGGTGCCGAAGCCTGTATCCGGGCTGCCGTTCGGGTTTAGCCGCACAACAGCGAAATTCTGGGTGTTGTCGGGCCCGAGCGTGCTTCCGGCAAGGACCAGTTTTCCATCGGCCTGGATGGCGACGTCCTCGGCCGGCATAAAATTCGTCGGGAGATTGTAGACCTTACCGCCGGTCCCGAACGTTGGGTCGAGATCGCCGGCAGCGGCGAAAAGTATGGTCACGTTGACCGAAAAGAGTAAAAGAAAAAGTAATGAGTTAAATCGTTTCATTTTTAAGATGGCCCAGCGGCCGCATGAGGAGCGGCTCGGGACGGCAAAGTTCTGACTTCCACCGGTTGACGTAAATAAAGACTAACGGCGAAACGCTATTAGAACACGCTCCGCCGGTTTCGTAAATGGAAATTAAGAAGCCAACGCTCTATGGCACAAATGCATTCGGTACCGGTTGATCGCCCGTTATGCCGAACCGCTGTATCGATGTGCCCACGGCCACAGGCAGGCGCCGGAGGCCGTTCGGCGTGATCATGATCAAAGGCCGTACGAGCCTGACTCGAACCGCCCGCTACCCCGACTCGTCGGGGTTCCGACTAAGAATGGGGCCGAGAAGGCTGCGACATGCTTCGCGCTCGGGCCGTCCGAAGGCGTTTTTGGAAGGAAAACACTAAGTTTTAAGGTCGAGGAATAAAAGACGAGTGATGAGTTGAGATATTCATCACTCGTCTTTTTTTGAAAAGAAATCAGCCGGAAATTTCCATGAACTGGCTGTGTTTTCACACAACCTTTTATAACCGTTTAGTTCAGAAGAAACAGGGGAAGTGCGGGCGATGGCGGATAGCAAACGCCGCACGGCGTTGCCGACGCAACCGGGTTTCCTGCGCCGTCCGGATGGAAACAAATATCGCCGAAGACGAGACCCGTTTGATCCGCGCTTACCGTTCCGCCGTAACCCTGAAATCCTTCATCGTCAGCTACGGGTGCGGTTTGCATCCAAAATGAGCCGGGTTCGTCCGCCGGACAGGCATCGGGTAGGAACTCGCCGATCTTGTATTCCGCTCCGGTCTGCACAGCCAAACTCCAATTACCCGCTTCGTCCGTCGTAACGACCGTTATGGTAGTTACCCCGTCGATAGTAAGGACAATCGCGATTTGCACGCCTTCAACCCCAATTTCGCCTTCGTTAAATAACGCATTTTGATTTGCATCGTAGAACTTCTTTCCGCTTAACACTGAAGTCGTTGGCGTGGGCGTTGGCGTTGGCGTTGGCGGCGGAACATAGCTAACCGAGCACGGCGTTGCCGACGCAAACGGGTTTCCTTCGGCGTCCCGATGGAAACAAATATTGCCGAAGTCGAGATCGGTTTGATCTCCGTTCGCCGTTCCGCTGTAACCCCGAAACCCTTCACTGTCAGTTACGGGCGCGTTTTGTATCCAGTATGATCCGGGCTCGTCGGGACCGGTGTAAGGTAGATTCTCGACGATTTTGTATTCCGCTCCGGTCGTCACAACAAAACTCCAATTTCCCGATGCGTCCGTCGTAACGACGGTTGTTGTAGTACCCTCGTCGGTAGTAACGGTAATCTCGATTTGCACGCCTTCAACCGGAGCTTCGCCTGCGTCGAATAACGTATTTCCATTTGCATCATAGAACTTCGTTCCGCTTAACACTGCAGTCGGATTGCAGTTGGTGCACGGCGAAAACACAACCTTAAAGTTATCGGTCTTTGAGTTGTTGTGGTTGAAATTGATATGCATGCCGTCAGCGGCGATCGTCGTATTATTAGCCTGACGAATTAACCAAACCTTGTACTGAGCGCCGTTGTTCGGTGTGTCGTCAAAAGGCGCCAACCTGATCGGTGTCGAGCCGTTCGATGAATTCGGAATGCCCGTCGTATGCTGGCAAGCCGGTCCTTCTGAGGCGACAACCTTTCCGTTAGCTACTATCAATTGCCGGCAAACTGCCAAATCGGTCGAAAGCAAAGTCGCGCCGCTGGGATCGGTTACCTGAAAATAGTACGTGCCGTCGGGAAGTCCGTTGGCATTTGCATTTTGTGGCCCGCCGTTTAGATAAACGTCATCTTTATTCGAATAAGTGTTTTCATTGACAGACTGCCCGTTGAAGGTCGTCGTGTAGATCGCTCCGGAAAAGCCGGCGGCGGAAGATGTGTTTTGAAAAAAAACATAAACGCCGGCGCTGACAGCGGCAAGCGTAAATAAAATCAGAATTCTACTGGCTCTTATTTTAAAGATCGTCATACTCTTTTCTCCTTTTAGCTGGGGTCATGAAGAGGGACATCGCTGAACAAAGGCGTTGGGTATCGGCCTGTCTCCGCTCGCACCGAATTGAATCAAAGTGCCGGCTGTCGACACACTGGCTGAACGACGTCTTTTGTCGATGGACGGATCTTCTATCCACGATTTGCGTTGTGAATACTTCATATCACAAATAGACGTACTTGTTAAGGTATAAAAAGGGTCCGCAATCGGATGTCGAATTTACTGTCAGAACGGGGCGGTCTGAGCCGCCATAGCTCATTCAAAAAGCTCAAGCAACCGCAGATCAACCAGATCACGCAGATTCGGCAAAGGTCAACTTCTTCTATCCGCGTCATCCGCGGCTAGTTTTCGGTAATCACCAATGCCGATGAAACAAAGGAACTTCTAACGAATTGCGAGATTAATTGCTGCCTAGGCGCCGGCCGGTGCAAGCTTTTCCGAAATTTCCGGTTCGCTGGCGGGTGAGATCTTATCCGAGTCGCCGATCAGCGACCCGTCGACGATCTGTTTCTGTTCGAGTTCGTGGATCGCGTATGAGCCTGTCGCCGGTGAGGCGGACGGCGCGCGTCCGACATACCGAAGCGAAACGTCCTCTGGCTTGATCGATCGCACTCGCGGTTCGACAAATGCCCATCCGCCCATGTTTTGCGGCTCTTCCTGGGTCCAGAAGATCTGCGTCACGTTCGGGTATTCGGCGAAGACTTCTTTCAGCTTTTCTCCAGGGAACGGGTAAAACTGCTCGACGCGAACCACGGCCACGCGGTTGTCCACCCCCGGGTGAGGCACCACCCCGTCAGCGTGACGACCGGCCTCGAGGTCGTAGAAGACCTTTCCGCTGCACAGCACGATACGTTTGACCGCGGCCTTGTCGGTGATCGCGGCATCGTCGATGACGGGCTGAAATCCGCCAGTCGTTAATTCTTGTATCGTCGAGCTCGCCGCTGGAAGTCGCAACAAACTTTTCGGAGTCAATACGATTAATGGCCGCACTGTCGGCTGCTTTGTCTGGCGCCTGAGCAGGTGGAAATACTGCGCCGGCGTCGTCGGGTAGCAAACCTGTAAGTTATTTTCCGCGCAGAGCTGGAGAAACCGTTCGAGCCGTGCGGAGGAATGCTCGGGACCCTGGCCTTCGTAGCCGTGCGGGAGCAGTAATACCAACCGACAACGTTCTTTCCACTTATCTTCGGACGCGGCGATGTATTGGTCGATGATCACCTGGCCACCGTTTGCGAAGTCACCGAACTGCGCTTCCCAGGCGACAAACTCGTCCCGGGCAATAACTGCATAACCGTATTCAAAACCGAGCACGCCCGATTCACTCAGGCTGCTATCGAAAACGTAAAAGCGCGCATGCGGATTCTGCTCATTCTTTAATTCACTCAGCGGTGTCCATCGCTCGCCGGTCAACGTGTCGTACATCGACGCATGCCGCTGCGAGAAAGTGCCGCGGCCCGAATCCTGACCGCTCAATCGAACCGGGAAACCCTCGACGACAAGCGATCCCATCGCCATCGCCTCCGCGAATCCCCAGTCCATCGGAGTTTCGCCGGTGCCCATCTTAGCCCGGCGTGCGAGCTGGCCGACCATCTTCGGATTGATATGAAAACTTTCAGGAACGATCGAGATCTTTTCCGAAACCCGTCGGAGTACATCGGAGGTGGCTCCGGTTTCGAAAATTGCCGATCCGTCCTCGTCGGGCGTAGGTTTCGGCAGCGAGGTTTTCTTCGGCTTCACTTCCGACGCGATCTGTTTTGCGCGGGCCAGGATCCCCTCGTATTTCCCGACGACGGCGTCGGTCATCTGCTTCAGTTCGTCTTCGGTGATGACGCCGTCGCGGATCAAGTGCTGCGAATATAGATGTCGCACGCCGGGATGAGCTTTGACGCGGGCGTACATCAACGGCTGCGTATAGCTCGGCTCGTCGCCCTCGTTATGGCCGAGCCGGCGAAATCCGACCAGATCCAGAACTACGTCCTTGTTGAATTCCCTCCGGTATTCGAGCGCGATCTGCATGACGCGAGAGGCCGCCTCGGGCGCATCGCCGTTGACGTGAAAGATCGGCGTCTGCGTGATCTGCGCTGCATCGGTGGAGTAGATCGAGCTGCGGCCCAGTTCGGGCGAGGTCGTGAAACCGATCTGATTGTTGATGACGATGTGGATCGTGCCGCCGGTGCGATAACCCGGCAGGTTCGCGAGCTGTAACGTTTCCATCACGATCCCTTGTCCGGCGAATGCCGCGTCGCCATGAAGAAGGACAGGCAGAACCTTCAGATAAGCATCTTCGCGTGTGTGCTCTTCGCCGTTGCGATAATCGTCCTGCCGCGCGCGGGCCATGCCTTCGACGACCGGATTTACAAACTCGAGGTGGCTCGGGTTACAAGAAAGTTGAATTCTTACCTCGCGGCCGCTCTTTGTCTTGCGAGTTCCGATCGCGCCCTGGTGATACTTCACATCGCCCTCGTCAGCCGGGAAGTCGGGATGCGATGTGCCCTCAAAAACAGTAAAGATGCGTTCGGCCATGTCACCGCTTTCCGCGTCACCGACGATATTCGCGAGCACGTTAAGCCGGCCGCGATGGGCCATGCCCATATAGATCTCGTCGGCGCCGCGGTCCGATGCACCCTCAACAAGCTGATCGAGCATCGGGATGACAGTCTCGCAGCCCTCAAGTGAAAAGCGCTTCTGGCCGAGATATTTTTTGTGAAGGAACTGCTCGAACTGCTCAGCCTCGATTAATTTACGCAGCAGTTCTTTTCGCGTCCCGGGCTCCATCGGTGCTGTGTCGACGAAATTCTCCCGAATCCGCGCGCGGATCCATTCCTTTTCTTCCTTGCTCTGGATGTGCCGATACTCGATGCCCACCTTGCCGCAGTATGCCTTTCGCAGGATGTCGAGGATCCGTCTTAGCGTAGCGGTCTTTTCACCGTGCAGGCCGCCGGTAATAAACTCGCGGTCGAGGTCCCAGATCGTCAGGCCAAAGTTTTCAAGATCGAGTTCGGCAACATAATGCGGAGTCATGTTGAGCGGATCAATGTCAGCCAGCAGATGCCCGCGAATTCTGAAGGCGTTTATCAGTTGCAGGACATTCGCCTGCTTCTCGGCCTGCTCGGTGAAACGGTCGCCGCCAAGTAATGACGGATTGTAGTCCTCGGCCCACCGCAACGGCGGCAGATTGATGTCGAGGTCGGCAAATGTCGTGTCGTAGAAGCCGTGCTGGCCGATCAGAAGCTCGTGGAGGCGTGCGAGAAACAGACCGCTCTCTGCACCCTGGATCACGCGATGGTCATAGGTGCTGGTCAAGGTCATGGTCTTGCTGATGCCGAGCTGCGAAAGCGCTCCGGCGGTCATCGCCTGGTACTCCGCAGGATACTCGATCGCCCCGGTCGCTATGATCGCGCTCTGGCCCGCCATCAAGCGCGGGTTCGATGCCACGGTGCCGATCGTACCCGGGTTCGTAAGCGAGATCGTCGTGCCCTGGAAATCTGCGATCTCAAGTTTCCCGTCGCGGGCTTTTTTGACCTGTTCGTTGTACGCCGCGAAGAACTCGGCAAAGTTCATCGATCCGCTGTTCTTGATGTTGGGAACGAGCAGGCTCCGCGATCCGTCCTTTTTCTCGACGTCGATCGCGATGCCGAGATTAATGCTTTTATTCTCGATCCGCGACGGAGCTCCGTTTACCAGGGCGAAGCCGTTATTCATCGCCGGATATTCTTTAACCGATTGGACGATCGCCCAGCCGATGAGATGGGTGAACGAAACCTTGCCCCGCCCTGCGGGCTGGAGATGCTCGTTGATGATGCGGCGATTTTCCTCGAGAAGCTTGACCGGAAGATTGCGAAAGCTCGTCGCCGTCGGGACCGTCAGGCTCTGCTCCATGTTCTCGACGATCTTCTTTGAAACCCCCGTCAAGGGTTTTACTTCGGCATCGGGGGAAATCGGCGCTGGCTTTTTCTCGGGCACACTCGCGGCGGCCCGAGTTCCTGGCTGAGGTGCGGCGGCAAGTTTCTCGGTTCGCTCGGGTGTTTTGGTTTCCGCTTTTGAAGCGTCGCCCCCCGCACCGATCGCTCCGCCGAGGAGTTCCCCGAAATAGGTCTGCCACGATTCATCGACCGAGTTCGGGTCCGCCTGAAACCGCGCCAGAAGTCCTTCGACATAACTCGCATTCGCGCCGAAATGTTCCGTGATAAATGCCGATATATTCGTAGTTTTGTCGATCACCTTGTGTGTTACAACCTCGTTCAGCAATAAGAGTGCAAGCTAATATTCTAGCGTAACCGATGTGAAATAAGTAGGTGAGCGATTAGCGCGGCGAGGCCCGGGGTTAGCCCGCGAAGCGGGCGCTAGCATCAAGTCCCGGGCGCGAGCTCAAGCGGAGGCGTTGGATTTGCCGTCGGCCTTTGGCGCCTCGGTTTCCGGCAGGGCCGCTTTTTCGAGATCGAGCTTGATAGCGTCGAGAATGCCGTTGATGAATTGCGTTGCTTCGAAGGTAGAAAAGCGTCGGGCGATCTCGAGGGCTTCGTTTATGACGACGGTGTGTGGTGTGTCTTCGTAGAGGAATTCGTAAACCGCGAGGCGGAGAACATTGCGGTCGACTATCGCCATGCGTTCGATCCGCCAGTGTTCGGCGCGGGTGCGGATCGTATCGTCGATCGAATCTCGTTTGCTGAGAGTGCCAAGTACGAGGCCGTTGGAGAACGCGCGGGTCTTGTCGTCAAAGTCGGTTTCGCCAAGCTCTTTCCAGTAATCGTCCGGCGAAAACGGCTCGGCGTTTTTGACCACATCGGCGGCGAACAGCATCTGCAAAGCGCATTCGCGCGCTTTCCGGCGAGTCCCCGAACTCTTTCCTTCTTTTTCAAACGACATGCGGAAAAACTTTGTCTTGTCCCTTGCTCTTGTCCTCGCGGCCCGCCATTTCCTTAAAAAGATTTACGATCTCGACGGCCGACATTGCCGCTTCGTAACCCTTGTTCCCGGATTTTACACCTGAACGATTGATCGCCTGTTCGACCGTGTCGGTCGTGACGACGCCGAACACGACAGGTATTCCGGTTTGCATGGCGGCCTGTGCGATCCCGCTCGCGGCCTGTCCGGCAACATAATCAAAATGCGGTGTCTCGCCTCGAATAACTACACCGATCGCGATCACGGCGTCGAAATCGCCGCTCTGCGCCGCTTTCAGTGAAGCCAGCGGCAGCTCGAACGAACCCGGGACCTTAAAGATCTCTATCGAGCCTTCATCCGCGCCGGTGCTCGCCAACGCATCCAAAGCCCCGTCCAGCAGCTTCGACGTCAGGAAATCATTCCAGCGGCTGACGACGATCGCAAAGCGAAAGCCTTCTGAATTCATTTGTCCGCGGTGAACTTGTGGCTGCAAGGTATTTCTCCCAGGCAAACTTCGATTGCCTCGAACAAGTATAGGAACCAGAGCGGTGGATGACAAGGGAAAAGAGACGAGGGAGACGGGGAGACGGGGAGAGGGGGAGAGGGGGAGAGGGGGAGAAGGGGAGAAGGGGAGATGCGGGAGGTGTCGCGGTGGCGTGGCAGTTAGCGGCGGGCGGGATCGCGG
>JBKKAS010000452.1:0-3705 GCA_046714595.1 Pyrinomonadaceae bacterium
TGAAGGCCGGTGCAACCGCGATCCCGATCGATCCGGCGAGCACGGTGGAAGAGATTGTGAATTTCGCTAAGGCTGGCGAAGCGTCGGCGATCGTGATCTCGCCTAAATTGGCGGCGGAGAATCCTGATCTGGAAGACAAACTTGCTGAAGCTCTTGCTAAGAGCACCCCCCCGGCCGCCAAAGACGGCGGCCACCCCTCCTTAGACAAGGCGGGGAGCGAGGCAAACTCCCCTCCTGGTTTAAGGAGCGGCGTCATACGCGAAGCGGATGACGGGGTGGTGCATAACCAGAGTTCCCGGATTTTTACCTTCGACGAAGTGTTCGAGATGCCGACCGAGACGGAAGAAGCAAAGCGCAACGCGCTGCTACCGGCGAAGATCCTGTCGAACTCCGTTGCGTCGCTTATCTTCACATCGGGAACGACCGGCAAGCCGAAAGCCGTGATGCTCTCGCACAAAAATTTTACGAACATGATCTCGATGCTCTCGTCGGTGCTCGACATGGACCTCACCGATGGGGTGTTGTCCGTTCTGCCGATGCACCACACGTTCGAGTTTTCGGCCGGCTTCCTGACGCCGTTCTCGAATGGAACGCAGATCACGTATCTCAACGAGCTGACCGCCGAAGACCTTTCGCGAACGATCGAGAACGGCCATGTCACCGGAATGGTCGGCGTGCCGGCGTTGTGGGAAATGCTCCACCGGCGGATAAAAACCCGTCTTCGGGAACGCGGCGATTGGATCGCGGATCTCGCCGACAACGTCATCGAGTTCAACGCCTGGATACGCGACAACACCCCGTTCAATCTCGGGCCGATTGTCTTTTTCCCGATCCACCAGGGGATGGGCGGGAAGATGCGGTACTTGATCTCGGGCGGTTCGGCGCTATCCGAGAAGGTGCAGAAAGATCTGCACGGACTCGGCTTCACCGTGCTCGAAGGTTACGGCTTGACGGAAAGCTCGCCGGTGTTGACGGTGGCGCGGCCGGGAAATAAATTGCTTCGCGGCAGCGTTGGGAAGCCGCTGCCGGGAGTCGAGGTAAAGATCGACAGCCCGGACGAGAACGGCGTGGGCGAAGTCCTGGCTCGCGGGCAGAACGTAATGCTCGGCTACTATAACAACGAAGAAGCAACCGACGCCGTGCTGCAGGATAGATGGCTAAAGACCGGCGATCTCGGCAAGCTCGACGAAGAAGGGAATCTTTTCATCGTCGGTCGATCGAAGGACGTCATCATCGATTCGAACGGCAAGAACATCTACCCGGACGAGATCGAAGACCTGTACAGTAAATCGGGATTCATAAAAGAACTGAGCATCGTCGGACTGCCGGACGACGACGGCGGTGAGAAGATCGCGTCGCTCGTCGTGCCCGACTACGAACACGAGATCGCGCTCGCGCGGGCCGACGTGAATAAAAAGGTCGAGGAGCATTTTCGTGAAATCTCGGCTGGAATTCCTTTCTTCAAACGGGTAAAGATTCTGCATATCACTCCATTCGAATTGCCGCGGACCGCAACCCGAAAAGTGAAGCGGCCGGAGATCGTGGAGATCCTTCAAGGCCTCGAAGAACGCTCGAAGACACGTACCAAAGCGGTTGCCGAATCGAAAGGCGATGACAACGCTCTCTGGATCCGCAAGATTGTCGCGACCGTCTCAAATCGCCCGCTGTCGGATATCGCGATCGAAGATAAACTCTCCGATCTCGGTTTCGATTCGTTGATGTTCGTCGAGCTTCAGGGTGCAGTCGAAGACTCAGGCGGGCGAATCCCGTCGCCCGATACGCTAAACGAAGTTCAGACGGTGCGCGAGCTTTTGACTGCCGTGCAGCGCGTCGATAAATCGAAAAAGCTTGCTGACGAACCGAAGGCGGAGGAAAAGAAGGACGATGAAGATATCATCATCCCATCGGTGCTGCGTCGGGCTGGAAATGCGGTCGTCAATCTCGCGCAGAATACGCTTTATGAAGGTGTGCTCGATACGCGGATCGAGGGCGAATCGAATGTGCCGCAACACGTGAATTTCATCGTCGCCCCGAATCACACTTCGCATATCGACACCGGCTTGGTAAAGAAAGCTCTCGGGCCGGGCGTGGCGGATCAAACAGTTGCGGTTGCCGCGGCCGACTATTGGTTCGATACCAAATACAAACGCGCGTACATGAACAATTTCACGACGCTTGTTCCGATCGAGCGGACGGGAAGTTTGCGTCAGTCGCTGCGTCACGTGACGCGTATCCTGAACGAAGGTTACAACGCGCTGATATTTCCGGAAGGCGGCCGGCAGGAGAGCGGGAAGATCGCCGAATTCAAACCGATCATCGGCTATCTCGCGCTAAATCAGAAGATCGGAATTTTGCCGATCTACATCTGGGGTACATACGAGGCATTTCCGAAAGGGACGATCATTCCGAAAGGCAGCAGCATCGGCGCAAAGGTCGGTGCGAAGGTCGGGCATTTTCTGGAATACGACGAGCTGCGCAAAATGACCGAAGGCGTGCCGAATACGGAAGCGTATCGCCTGATCGCCGCGCGTGTGCAGCACGAGATCGAAAATATGCGCGACGGTAAGCGGGACAAGTTCGACGTCGCGGCGGTACGGAAACAATGGAAGGCCGAGAGGCGGAAATCAAGAAAACAGGAGCCGGTTATCGATGAATAAACAAAAACTCCCCTCCTGGATAGGAGGGGTGCCGGCTCAGCCGGCGGGGTGGTGGATCAGAAGAATCAGATTTTTGTCTATCTACCACCCCGTCCGCCGAAGCGGCGTCCACCCCTCCTATCCAGGAGGGGAGTTTGAGCGACTCGATCAGGTATTGAATAAATCTTGCTGGGGTATGGTTCGACGGATGTCTAAAGCATGCATTCTAATGGCGATCGTTTTACTTGGTTCGCTAGGCGGGCTCGCGCAGACCGATCGCAAGAAACTCGCAGCAGAGGTCAAGACCGAGTTCCTTCACGCATGGAACGGCTATAAGAAATACGCGTGGGGAAATGACGATCTCAAACCGCTGAGCAAGTCATATCACAACTGGTACGCCGAGCCTTTGCTGATGACACCGGTTGATGCGCTCGACACGATGTACATCATGGGCTTCGACAAGGAGGCCGACGCGACGCGGAAGTACATCACCGAGAATCTTAAATTCGACAAGGACATTTACGTTCAGAATTTCGAGATGACGATTCGGCTTCTGGGCGGCCTGCTGTCGGCATATCAGATCACGGGCGATAAGAAACTGCTTGCGATGGCTGACGATCTCGGTACACGCTTGCTGCCGGTTTTCGATTCGCCGACGGGACTGCCATACAGGTACGTAAATCTCAGAAGCGGCAAAACTCGTAGTGCAGTTTCCAATCCCGCCGAGACGGGAACGCTGCTTATCGAGTTCGGCACGCTGAGCAAGTTGACCGGCAAGCCGGTATATTACGAGAAAGCAAAACGAGCGTTGGTCGAGACGTACAAACGGCGCTCGCCGATCGGGCTTGTCGGCACGAACATCAATGTCGAGACCTGGAAATGGACGAACACCGGCAGTCATATCAGCGCGGAGATCGACTCGTATTACGAGTACCTGCTGAAATCCGCGATTCTTTTTGACGACAAGGAATGCCGGTCGATGTGGGAAGATTCGATCAGCAAGATCAACTCGTATCTCGCCGACGAAGGCGAGAATATGAGCAAGAAGAATGTGACCGGTCCGGTGATC
>JBKKAS010000453.1:0-3694 GCA_046714595.1 Pyrinomonadaceae bacterium
TTCTACTCGATTACTTTGCCGATCTGCGTTATATCTTTATCGTTTCCCAGGTCGAGGTTCACGAAGGCGACGGCTTCAAGGTTGAGGTTCACAAGGCCGACGGTACCAAATGCGATCGATGCTGGAATTACTCGGTTCGCGTCGGTGAGTTCGAGAAGTATCCGACGGTTTGTGAACGATGCGTCGATGCTTTGAATGAGATCGAGCGAGTCGCCGCGGCGTAGGCAGACGCGTCCGCCGTTCCCTTTCTTCAGTGGTTACTTTTTTTAACCACGGAATAAGAGGAACAAGAGGAAGGAGAAAGAGTGTCGATATGTTTAGGATTTTAGTAATCAGTTTGATTGTGGCCGCGGCATTGAACGTAACGGCACAAACAGCATATGAACCCGTTAAGGGCTCACCCGAACGCAAGGCCATCCTCGATGCGTTGCGAACGCCGGTCGAGCGTGATCTGAAACAAAAGATCGTTTTTGTGGCCGACGATTTTAAGGTTCAGGGGAATTGGGCATTCGTCGGCGGCAGGCCGCAAGGTTTGAACGGCGAGGCTCCTGACTACAGCCGTACACAATACGCTGACCAGGTTGAGTCGGGCGCTTTCGACAACAACTTATTTGCGCTGCTAAAAAAGACGGCAGGAAAATGGAAGGTCACGAGATACGCGATCGGCTGCACCGATGTCTGCTATGCGGATTGGTGGCGTCGCTACAGAGCGCCAAAGGGAGTATTTCCGTACACCGAATGAGCGAGCAGAACCGCCTGGACGACCGCGTCGTATACATCGGTTGGTTGAATACAAAGTGAATAAAAAGGATCTAATCTGGAAACTGGCTTACCTCGCGATTGCCGGCGGGGTCTTTTTGGTCGATCAAACGACAAAGGCGTGGGCCGTCCGCCGCCTGCGATTCGGTGACGACATCTCCGTCATCCAGGGCTTTTTGAATTTCGCATACGCGCAGAACACGGGCGTCGCGTTCTCGATGCTCGACGATCACGGCAACACGGGCCGTTGGGGATTGTCGATAGTCGCGATCGTGGCCGCCGTACTGGTCATTTATTATTTCTGGCGAACTCCGCGGACCGACGACCGGGTCCTGGGGGCTCTCGCGCTGCTGCTCGCGGGAATCGCCGGAAATGTGACGGACCGTCTGCGGCTTGGATTCGTCGTCGACTTCATCGACGTCCAGTTCGGCTCGTGGCATTACCCGACATTTAATGTCGCCGATATGGCGATCTGCGTCGGGGCTGGTTTGTTGATCATCGATATGTTCTTAAGTAAACGGAAGCAGGGACAAGCGACTTCCGATTTGTAACGAAGGTTCTCATTACGTAATTAATAATTAAGTAATTACTAATTACATAATGAAAGAAAAAACAGATGTACCCGGAATTATTTCGCATCGGTGATTTTCCCATAACGACGTACGGCATCTGGCTGGCGACGGGGATGCTGCTCGCTCTGTTTGTTGCCTCGCGGCTCGGGGGGCGCGACGGATTGCCGCGTGAGCGGATCTACGATCTCGGCATTTGGACCCTGATCGGCGGACTTCTCGGCTCGAAGATCCTGATGTTCTTTGTCGAAGATAACGTCCAAATCTTCACGCTTGATTTCTTGCGCTCCGGCGGTGTGTACTACGGCGGTCTTATCGGCGGATTTCTCGCCGTCGTTATTCTGGTGCGTTTTTACAAGCTGCCGTTTTGGAAGGTCGCAGACGCGTTCGTACCAGGCCTCGCGCTAGGACAGGCGTTCGGACGACAGGGATGCTTCGCGGCGGGATGCTGCTGGGGTAAACCTACCGAATTGTTTTGGGGAGTTCACTTCGGTGAACGGGGCCACGAATACACGGGCGTTCCGATGTACGGTCCGGATGGCAGCGATCTCTTTTTGCACCCCACCCAGCTCATCGAATCGTTTACCATGCTCGTCGTATTCGGCCTGCTCTTCTGGCTTCATCGCCACAAGAAATTCGACGGCCAGGTGCTTATCGCTTACGGCATCATCTATTCGATCTTTCGTTTTTCCATCGAATTCATCCGCGACGATCCACGCGGCGATCTGTTCGGACTGACGACGATGACCGGGCTTTCCACATCTCAGCTCGTGAGCCTTATCGTCGCGGCCGCATCGATTATATTTATGGTAGTGAGACTTAGGTCGACACGGCTGGAGGAGACGCCCGTGGTTGTGAGTCAGCCGTAGTCGACTCAAGCTTCTTTTCGTGTGTTTCGTGTGATTAGTGGTTCCTTCTCTTGATCGGAAAGCGAGAACCACGAATCACACGAAACACACGCAACAGACGCTCTGCTCCGCAAAAACACGACGTGACCGACGAATCCCCATCTTTGATCCTTCATCCTTCATCCACTGATGCCGGGAAGCGCCTCGACGCTTTCGTTGCCGAGCAGATCGAGGGCTGGTCGCGTTCGAGACTGCAGCGATTGATCGAAGGCGGCGACATACTCGTCAATCAAAAAGAAGTGAAGTCGTCGTACAAGCTTCGCGATGGCGATGAGATAGATGTAGATCTGACCGAGGTACCGGTCGCGAAATTCGAACCCGAGAATATTCCGCTCGATATTGTTTTTGAGGACGAGTTTCTCGCTGTCATCAACAAGCCCGCCGGAATGGTCGTGCATCCCGGTGCGGGTAATGAGAATGGCACGCTGGCAAATGCGATCTCTTACCATTTTGGATTGGGGAGTTTAGATTTTGGAGTAGAAGGCGGCGAAGGGCAATCCAAAATCCAAAATCTAAAATCCAAAATCGGTATAGTGCACCGGCTCGACAAAGATACTTCCGGGCTGATTGTTGTCGCAAAAGACGAACAAACTCACGAAGCCCTCGCCGACCAATTTCAAAAACGTGAAGTGTTCAAATCGTACGTCGCTCTTGTCCACGGCAGCCCGCGTGATAACACCGGCACGATCGATCGCCCGCTCGCGCGTGACCGATGGCACCGGACAAAAATGACGGTTGCGGCGAACGGCCGTCATGCACTTTCGATCTGGAAAGTGCGCCAGCGGTTCGAAAAGTTCGCGCTGCTCGACGTTGAGATCAAGACCGGACGCACGCACCAGATCCGAGTCCATCTTGCGTCGATCAATCATCCGGTCGTCGGCGACGGCACATACAACGAGGGCCGCGACAACACGATAGCGAACATCGATATCAAGAACGCGATCCGCATCCTGAACCGCTTTTTTCTTCACGCCGCAGAGCTTTCGTTTGTCCATCCGAAAACCGGTGAAGAAGCCAGGTTCGTCGCGCCGATCCCTGCCCAGCTCGTAGAGTTTCTCGCAAAAATAAAATAGTGGACGATCGTGTGATCGCCCGCGTCATCCCTGGTTCGTTCTACATGTTTTGTGGACTGAAGCATGTCCTGAAAAACAGTGCGCGTGTCGCGGAGGAAAAGACACCCGGAGGAAATAAATCGAGGGGTGCGAAAGGCAGAAACCCGACCGGTAGGGAGGTGTATCCGCCATCGAGCCTTCAAATAAACGAGTCGGCGTCTTGCCAGAGTGCCGAAGGCACGACCATACGGTAGCCAGTGGCGAGCTTCGAGCCTCTGGTAATGCGCACGAAGAGAAGAAATCGAGCACCGTAGGTGCGGCATATTTTTATGTCGCCCCTTCTGGGTTCAATCGACGACGCCACCGTAAGCCAGACGTTCCGCCTACGGCTCCACGACTGGCTACC
>JBKKAS010000454.1:0-23090 GCA_046714595.1 Pyrinomonadaceae bacterium
CACCAGGTTAGCCCCGTTTGTCGGAATGCCGACGAGCTCCGGGTTGTTTGGCGTCACCGACTCAGGCGTGAGTATTGCTGAATCCTCCACGGCAAAGAATGAACGTCCGCGGGCGGGCGGGATCGTAACGCCAAAGGTCGGTCCACTCTCTTGGAAGTCCAGATTGCTCATAAGAACCGGAGCCCCGTCACGAGTAATGTCGAAGATGCGGACTCTAGTAGAGGTGAATCCATCCAGTCTAGCCGCCCGATAATTCTGGGTGTAGAACGAAAGCTTATTCTGATCTGCGAGGAACTTCCGGCTGAAGTCGACGCTGACCGTGTCAAAGAAAACGAAATCACCGGACGGGCCAATTGTCTTAAGCTTGATCGCATTCGCGCCTTCAACGAGGAGTGAAGTGGGTATGGAAAAATCTGCGCTTAATGGAACCTCGCCCGAAGGCAATGGGAGGGTCGTTGGTGTAGTGCCCACGAGCTGATTATTTAAAACAACTTCAGCTATATGATCTCCACCGGAATATCCCTGAAGCTTTACGTGCAGCGTTGCGGTAGGCTGGGCAAAATCGATACCTGATAAGGTGAACGGTATAGTCTGATAAGCGGCGCCGATCCCGCGACCGAAGTAATTCTCAAGTTCGCCGTTGGTCACATCGTCAATGTAGTTGTTTCGTTCTTTCTTAACGAAGGTCTGCAGATAACTTGGGGTGACCACCGTACTGGTATTACTTCGCGCAACGCGGCTCGTGATCCGCAAGCCAGGCGACGCCGCGGCAACAAGAAAATACTTGCGAATATCCGTCTCCGGTGTGTCGGTTCCCTCGCCGTAGAACTCGATATAGTCGGCGTTATTGCCGATTATGATCGCTTGCTCGACACCTTGGAGATATAGCTGCCATAGACTTGAATCTCCATTGACGTCAAAGCCGGCAGCCTCGAGCTGTGCGCGCGACACCCGAGTAATGCCTTTTCCTTTCACGCCGATCCGAACCACTCCCGACTGTGAGATCACCGATTGGTGCGTCACTGGATCCGCAGTGAGCTGATTCTGTTCGATCTCACTTGCGATTTCCTTGGTCAGCGTCAGCACGCTGGTTTCCAGCCGCTGCGGTATAGTTTCCGCTCGCGAAGCTAGCTCCGCGGAAGAAGCACCGGCAAAGGCCTTCATATTCCCGACCGGCAGTGTATTCAGCAAAGAACTCTGAGTTCTCGACCCGTCGAGCGATAGGGCCTCGACATAATAAGAACTTCCAGTGTCACCGAAGCGATCGAAGTAACCGTATGACTCACCGTAGAAGGCCATTTCTCGTGCCCGCTGGGCTGCTCCCTGTACCATTTTTTCCGGAGAAAGCAGAACCGTTCCTTCCTTGCCGACCCGGTAGACGTAGAAGCCGATGTTGCCGACCTCGATCTCCATCTGCCACGAGAGCCAAACGCCAGCGCCGTCAGAGACGGCCGCGGCACTTGCAAAACGGGTCGACTCGACAAGGGCGGGCGACTTTTTAAGCGTCGCGTTCCCTCGCTTCTGGGCCAACGCCGAAACGGGGGCCGAAGAGAGTAAAACTACAAATAAGATCAGTGAAACTGCTTTCTTCATGAAAAAACTACTCCTGATAATTGCTGATTGCGGTAAATGAAATTAGAATTCGGGTTAATTTACTACTTTTGGACGCTCTTGCAAAGGTTTTTTTCGTTAATTTGGAGAAATCTCGACCACCGGCGAAGCATTACACGGCGATACTGAACCATTTACGAACGGGCTACCAACTGCCGTAGAACGTAGGGCAAAATACCGCCGCCCCGGTAGTATTCAAGCTCGATCGGCGTATCGATCCGCAGCGTTAGCTCAGCTTCTGTCGAAGATCCGTCGACCCGGTTGATCGATAAAGTAACGTCCTGCCGAGGCCTGACCGCCGTGTCTTCCAGGCCTTTCAAATCGAAGGTTTCGGTTCCGTCGATGCCCAACGTCGCGGCTGACTGTCCTTCCTTGAATTGCAGCGGCAAAACTCCCATCCCAACAAGGTTTGACCGATGGATCCGCTCGAACGATTGCGCTATAACGGCCTTGACGCCCATCAATCGTGTACCCTTTGCGGCCCAATCACGCGAACTGCCCGTTCCGTATTCCTGTCCTGCAAAGATCACTAGCGGCGTGCCTGCTGCTTTGAATTTCATCGCCGCGTCATAGATCGACATCTGTTCGCCGTCGGGCTGATGTTTCGTAAATCCGCCTTCGACGGGTGCGACCATCACGTTTTTAATGCGAACGTTCGCAAACGTTCCCCTCAACATGACCTTATCATTTCCGCGCCGCGAGCCGTACGAATTAAAATCCTCGGGCTTAACGCCCAGCTCCTGGAGATAAAGGCCAGCGGGTGAATTCGCTTTGATAGCTCCGGCAGGCGAAATATGGTCGGTCGTTACCGAATCGCCGAAGATCGCCAATGCTCTGGCCAAATGAAAGTCCGAAAAGCTTCCCGTTTCCATCGAAAAGTCTTCAAAGTACGGCGGCTCCTGGATATAGGTCGAGTTGGGATCCCATTCATAAATCTGTCCGGTGCTCGATCGGATATCGTTCCAAAGCGGATTCTTCTCAGCAAAGTCGGTGTAAAGCGACCTGTATGTTTCGGGATCAAAGGCGGTCTGCAGATATTCCTTAACCTCGTCGAGCGAAGCCCAAATATCTCTTAGGAATACGTCGTTACCATCGCCGTCCTGGCCGATAGGGTGAAGATAGACATCTTTGATAACAGTTCCCGCAAGCGCATACGCGACGACAAGCGGCGGCGACATCAAGAAATTTGCCTTGATGTTTTGATGAACGCGAGCCTCGAAGTTGCGATTACCGGAAAGCACCGAGGCCGCAATGATGTCGTTGTCGACGATCTCTTCCTCTATAGCCGCGTCGAGCGGTCCGGAATTGCCGATGCATGTCGTGCAGCCGTATCCGACGAGATTGAACCCGATCGCGTTCAGATATTGTTGTAACCCAGCTCGCTCAAGATATTCGGTAACGACGCGCGATCCGGGCGCGAGCGACGTTTTTACATACGGCGGAACCTTCATTCCTTTTTCAACGGCCTTTTTCGCCACGATACCCGCGGCGATCATCACTGCCGGATTCGAAGTGTTTGTGCATGAAGTGATGGCCGCGATCATCACGTCGCCGTGTCCGATCGTGGTTGTCAGAGACGGTGAATCGTCCTCACCTACCACGACTCGATTCGGCGTCGGGCGGTTGTTCATCATCTCGATCTCGGTGAGGGCGCTTGTGTTATCCGGCGTGGTGGAATCATGGATAGATTCCGGGATAGATCTTTCGCTCTGTTCGCCGCCTCCAACCGCCGCGACCGCCGCCGAACCGATTTTCGTCATATACCTTTTCTCAAGATCATCGGCCCGCTTGCCGTAACCGCCATCCGCGACCGGCTGGCTGAACAACTCTATAAATCGGTCGTCCAGATTCGAAAGATCGATGCGGTCCTGCGGCCGTTTCGGCCCCGCCACCGACGGATTAATAGTCTCGAGGTTAAGATCGAATACCGTTGAATAATCTACTTCTCCTTCTTTCGGGATCCCGAACATTCCCTGCGCCGTGTAGTAGTTTTGGATCGTTGCAACCTGTTCGGTGGTGCGGCCCGTGTTCGCGAAATAATCCAGCGTCTTTTGGTCGGTGCCGAAAAAGCCCATCGTGGCGCCGTATTCCGGAGCCATGTTCGCGATGGTTGCGCGGTCGGTGGCGTTTAACGCCGCCGCTCCCTCGCCAAAAAATTCGACGAATTTACCGACGACATTCGCCTTGCGCAGCATCTCGGTTATGCGAAGTACGAGGTCGGTCGCAGTCGCACCCTGCGGAAGCTCGCCGGAGAGATGAACGCCGACGACGTCGGGGGTAAGGAAGTAAACCGGCTGACCGAGCATACCGGCTTCAGCCTCGATCCCGCCAACACCCCAGCCGACAATACCGAGGCCATTTATCATCGTCGTGTGCGAATCAGTTCCGACGAGCGAGTCGGGAAAATATACGTCGTCTCGTTCGAACACGCCTTTAGCAAGATATTCGAGATTTACCTGGTGAACGATGCCGATCCCCGGCGGGATTACGCTGAAGCCGTTGAACGCCTGCGTTCCCCATTTCAGAAATCGGTAACGCTGCTCATTCCGCTTAAATTCCATTTCAGTGTTCCGCTGATAGGCCGCTTCGCTACCGGCATAATCGACCTGAATCGAGTGATCAATTACGAGATCGACAGGTACCAGCGGCTCGATCACACCTACGTTTTTCCCGAGACGGTGCACCGCCGAGCGCATCGCCGCCAAATCGACGAGCAGGGGAACTCCGGTGAAATCCTGCAGAAGGACGCGGGCAACGACGAACGGTATCTCCTCGGTGCGTTCACCCGTGGTCGACCAGGCTGCGAGCGCACGGATGTTTGCTTCGGTTATCTTTTTTCCGTCATCAAAATTGCGCAATACGGACTCGAGAACAATGCGGATCGAGATCGGAAGGCGCGAGATATTACCGATGGCCGCGCTTTCGAGCTGGGGAAGCGAATAAAAGATGCCTTCGGTGCCGGAGCCGGTCCGAAACGTCTGGCGGGTGTTCAAAAGATTATGTGTCATATAAAGAGCGCTTCAGCAGGTTAAGTAACGCAGGATTTTCGTCCTGCGGGAAAATAGTAATTTTATCACATACTCGCCAATGCTTTAATTTCAGTCAGGCACTTTGGATCGCCGCCGATCCGCGATATAAGTTGAACATGATTGTCACGACAGGAAATGACGTAGCTGGTCGGGAGGTCGCCGAATATCTCGGCGTTGTCCGTGGGATCGTGGTTCGGGCGACAGGCATCGGGCGGGGATTCATCGGCGGTCTGAAGTCGCTTGCCGGCGGAAATATTGAAGAATTTACGGTCGTCTGCGAGGAAGCCCGGATGGAAGCGTTCAACCGGATGGTTCGCCATGCCCATGAGGTCCACGCCGACGCAATAATCGGCATGAGGTACGACGCGACTGAGTTTTACCAAGCCGCTACCGAGGTACTTGCGTACGGAACTGCCGTTAAGTTGAAATAGATCAGAGTCGCGGCGCTTTCCCGTTCTTTCCGGTCCGCATATCGCTTAGCCAATTCAGCCAACGGTATTTCAGCGTCTTCGGCGCCAGGAATTCAGTTATTCCTGTCGTCTTCCGCGGAACTCCATCGCGCAAAGTCAGAGTGATCTCACTAAGAAATCGCAGATAGTAAAAGCTCGAGTCGATGACCTTGATCGGTTTTACCCGAAGACGCATGTTGTCCTCGGAAATTAGCCGTAACCGGGTAGGGTAGCGAATTCCGAATTTGTCACGGACGTAATTCTGTTCCTCATACTCTGCCTTCCGCTCGCGCAATTCTCCGTTCTTCACCACCAGAAGTTTTGTACTAGGCGTGTGCTCGCCCAACTCGCAATACCGATAGAACACGGCCGTCGCATCTGCATAATGCGCCCGGCCCCAATGCCAGTCGCGAACTGTTTTTACCAACCACCTGTTGTCGAGATTGTGATCGTGATATCCCGTCCCGCGAAACTGCCGGACATCCGACACGCGTCCCTTGCGATCGAAAACTGTGATCTTCCCGGTGACGTCCGAACGAGGCGCCACCATGTTCCAGCAGTGTGAAGCTTCCTGGTAGCAAAACGACTCCGCGGCAAAATCGGATTCTATCGATAGCCACTCCAGTTGTGCCTCCAACCGGCGCTCTCCCGAGAGTTTGGCGTTTATCGATACGGAGTAACCCGTGCCGTACGACGCAGTCTGAAACTTGAAGGAAGAATCACCGATTCTGCACTCGGGGGATTCGCGATTGGCCGAAAATTCTTCGGCAGGATACTCGTTTACGCAGCGGTACAGTGGCTTGCCGTCTCGGAAGTACGTAAACGACACAGCGGGAAAGCGTGTCGGTTGATCTTTCTCACGGTTGTATCTCGGCGAATAAATAAAGTTGTCGAGAAATACAATTACCAGAGCTTCCCGGCCGCCGTCGGCGAGCGCATCGAAATACCACCATTCGTATGACTTCGGGTGTTTCTGCGGATGCCACACGTCGGCTTTTACGCTGGATGAAAACGCGAACCCGCCCGTCTATCCCGTTGGCGCGACCATATCCATTTTAGTCACACCCGCCTGCGGTAGCGGGGGGTTAAGGTCAATTCCACGCGGCGATTTGGAAACTCCAGCCGCCCGCTACCGCAGGCGGTTCTGACAAGACCCAGAATCGCAGATATCCAAAGTTAAGGCAAACATTTCCTGATATAATGAATCCCTAATACGTCCACGCCTCTTCCCGATCTTACTTAGCAAAGGAGAACCAATGAAACACATTACAACGCTGCTTCTATCGGGATTGGTATTGCTGACAGGAATTTTTTCGGTAGCATGTCCCGACCGAACGAGCATCGCCGATATCGAGGCGAACCCTTCAAGATATCAAAACAAGGAAGTCGCAATAGCGGGCACCGTACGGGACAGTTATGGAATTAACATTCCCGGCACGCGACTTCGCGGCGGCGCCTACAAGATCGACGACGGGACAGGCTCGATCTGGATCTTTACGGAAGAGGGCGTTCCTACCAACGGTGCGCAAGTTGGCGTGAGAGGCAGGATCGGCAGCGGCGTTAACTGGCACGGTAAGAACTACGGCCTCGGTCTCTATGAAAAGGACCGGCGGTTTAGAAAGCGTTGATGCCGGCGGGTGATGACAAATCACGGGCAGCAGGCTAAGATGCCTGTTGCCTTTTTTTGTTTATGGACACGATCCTAAATTCTCTCGACCGACGGTTCGGCTCGCTCCACGAGCACTCCGGATCACTCCTTCGAAACATTTCCGATGACGACCTATTTCGCCGTCCGCGCGAGTTGGACCGGTCGATGAATATGTTTTCATGCGGCGAGTATATTCTCCGCTCAGCCGGAACTGTCGAGCAAACATTCGGCGGCATCACGACCCGGCTTTGGGATGATCCCTTCGAATGGACGCTTCCGGAAAGGCTCTCGACGGTCGGCGATGTCACCGCATATTTGGACGAGGTTGAAACCTCGCGCAAGGCCGCGTTTAATTTTTTCACATCCGACGACGATCTCATGAAGCAGATCCCTGCACCCAAAATCCTGAGACCGATCTTCGATCTGCTTCTCGAAACGGTCGCCCGCGCAGAACATTACCAGGGCCGTGCGTTCGCCCTCTTCCAGGTGCTTTCGGACACAAAACTACCCAGAGTTTAGGCTCGACACTTTTTTGCATCGCGAACATTTTCGTGTAAGAATTCGTTAGTGTTCGAGTTCGCAGTTTCCATATTTTAACGGAGAGCACCACATGCATTGTCCCCGTTGCGGCCAGCAGCAGGTTTCCGATCAAACTAAATTCTGTTCACGGTGCGGCTTTCAGCTCAGCCTTGTGTCGGAGCTGTTGGAGCACGGCGGTTTCTTGCCTCAGTTGGCTGAACTATCGAAAGGAAAGAGTACGTTCTTCTCACGAAAGAATGGCCTGATATTCACGGCTCTATGGTTCATTTTTTGGGTGATGATGCTGCCGGCCTTCTTCGGTATAGCGGGTGAAGACGAGGCAGCGGGTGTCTCAGCGATATTTGGCACTTTCTCTTCGATCATGTTCCTGATAATCTCACTCGCACTCCTGAAGCGGCCGACCAAAACATACGAATTGCCGCCGCATCAAATGGCACCGCCGGTACCGTTGTACGGACACCAGGCAATGGGAGCCTTGCCGCCGCAGCCCGCTTCGACATACATGCCGCCCGAAGGCTCGTGGCGTGCTCCCGATACCGGCGATCTGGCGAAGAGGCCGGGTAGTGTTATCGAGGGTACGACAAAGCTCCTGAAAAAAGACGAGTAGGGTTTCTATGCATTGTCCAAAGTGCGGTCAGCACCAAGTTTCGGACGAGACGCGATTTTGTTCGCGGTGCGGTTTTCTCTTGACCGGGGTCGCCGCGGTCGTCGCAAAAGGTGGCGTCATTCCGGAATCACGTACCGGTATAACCGGAAATTCAGATTCACCACGCCGGCGCGGTGTGATGCAGGGACTTTTTATTTTTCTACTATCGTTCCTGATCGTTCCGATCCTGACGATCATCTCGATCGGATTGGCTATCGAACCGTATGCCGTAGTGATCAGTGCGCTGCTCTTCGGCGTCGGAGGCCTGCTACGAATCGCCTACGCCTTGATGTTCGAATCGGGAGATCCGCTGGCCACTAAACCGAATAATGTTCTAACCGAACCGGAGATGCGCACTGCGTTGCCGCCATCGCAATCGATAGCCGCCGCGGCATATGCGTCGCCATCCGCAGGATCATGGCGGGACACCAATGATCTTCAGCATCAACTCGGCAGCATCACCGACAGCACCACCAAGCTTTTACAGAAAGAAGACGAGTCTCAATAACCGATCGCCTCACCGTCGCTGCGCGAATCGATCGCGCCCAAACGAACCCCGTCAGCAGCGATCATAATTCCCGTCGCCGACGCGATGTAGCCCGGCTTGTCGGCAAACGTGTGACCATAACGCCGCAATACATCGAGCGTATCGGGGGACATTCCATAAGGTTCAAACAGGATCTCATCCGGATACCATTGCTGATGGACACGGGGAGCATCGATCGCTTGCTGGATGTTCATGTCATGATCGATCACATTGATCACCGACTGAAGCACCGCAGTTATAATACGCGGCCCGCCTCGGGCCCCGAGGGCGAACCACGGCGTTCCGTCGCGTCGCATCACAATCGTCGGCGTCATTGATGACAGCGGACGCTTCATCGGCTCGACCTTGTTGCGCTCCCCCTGGATCAGGCCAAACATGTTTGGCTTTCCAGGCCGGGCCGCGAAGTCGTCCATCTCATCGTTCAGCAGAACACCAGTCCCTTTTGCCGTCACACGCGAGCCGTACAGATCATTGATCGTGTAAGTATTCGTAACAATGTTGCCGGCTGCGTCGACGACCGTGAAATGAGTGGTGTCCATACCCTCGGCACCGATTATTTTTCCATGGCTAACTTTGCTGCTTGAAGACGCTTTGTCGAGGTCGATGGTAGCGCGACGCTTGCTCGCATAATCTTTGTCGATCAATTTTGCGACCGGAACATCGGCGAAATCCGGGTCGGCCATAAACTCCGCACGATCGGCGAAGGAACGCCGCATCGCCTCAGCCAGCAAATGATATTTCGCGGCCGAATTGTGCCCCATCGCCCTCACGTTGTACCCCTCGAGGATGTTCAGCACTTGCAGCATAACGATTCCGCCCGAGCTCGGCGGCGGCATCGTGATGATCTCGTGGCCGCGGTAGCTGCCCCGAAGCGGCGTCCGCTCTTTGGCGGCATAGTTCTTGAGATCGTCGAGCGTGATCAATCCGTTATTCGCTTTCATGTCCGCGGCAATAAGCTGCGCGGTTTTTCCGGTATAAAACTCGTTCGGACCCAGCGTCGCGACACGGCCGAGAGTCTGGGCAAGCTCCGGCTGTTTGAACAGGTCACCTTCTTTGTAATGATTGCCGTTGTTGAGGAAGATCCTATTGCTGTCCGGATACTTCGCGAGATGTTCTTTGTAACTGACAAACAGATCCGCGAGGCGGTCCGTCAGAACGTAGCCGTTCTCGGCGATAAGGCGTGACGGCTCGATAAGCTCTCGCCACTTAATTTTCCCCGAACCATACTTCTTAAAAGCCAGGCCAAAGCCTGCGAGCGTTCCCGGAACACCGGACGCCCGGTACCCGATCGTCGACGAGCCTTCGCCGCGGATCAGATCGCCGTTCCTATCGACGTACATATCGCGCGTCGCGGCTTTCGGGGCTCTCTCCCGATAGTCGATCGCAGTGGCCTGTCCATCCTTCTGCCGGATAAGCATGAAACCACCACCGCCGATGTTACCCGCTTCTGGATATACAACGGCGAGAGCCAATCCGACCGCTATCGCTGCGTCGACGGCGTTTCCGCCTCTCTTAAGAACCGCGACGCCGATCTTCGAAGCAAGCTCATGCTGTGAAGCAACCATCGCGTGACGGCCGCGGACAGGCTCACGCGTGGCCGCATGCGTCGGCACAGCGAACGGGAGAGAGCTTGCAACAAATACCGCAAGAAACAGGAAAGTTATCGATTTCTGAAGCACGTTCTTCTTCATACACGCACTCTAACAAAAGTTGATTTACCGAACAAACAACCCCGGCTGCACAACCGAATGTGTGAATATATTCGGTACCGGTGGCCGCTCATTCCAACCAAACACCTCGGCCTGAATCCACTTTCAAAATTGTGTTAAAAACGCTATAGTCTCAGTTTCGACCGGCTATAAATTTTAGAAATGACCGACGGCGACAGTAAGCATTATGTTCCTGACGCGTTTTTCGCTAAAAAATCTCGTGCGAAAAGTGGGACGTGTTCCCTCGCGTCTGCGTCGTGGTCTTTCTGAATATCGCTTCTACACATACCTCGCCATCCTCGGACCCGGCATAATTGCCGCCAACGCAGGGAACGACGCAAGCGGTATCGCGACATATTCGACCGTCGGCGCCGGATTCGGATACACGCTTCTCTGGGCGTTTATTCCGATGGTGTTCAGCCTGATAATCGTGCAGGAGATGTGCGTCCGGATGGGTATCGTAACCGGTCAGGGTCTCGCCGATCTTATCCGCGAACAGTTCGGTGTAAGGTGGACGGCGTTTATAATGCTCGCCCTCCTCGTCGCAAACACGGGTGTTATTATCTCGGAATTCGTGGGGATCGCGCAGGCGTCGGAGCTCCTCGGCGTATCGCGTTTCTTCGCGATACCGTTGGCTGCGGGATTGATCTGGTGGCTTGTCGTAAAAGGCTCGCAAAAACGCGTCGAGCGCGTCTTTCTGCTGATGTCTCTCGTCTTTTTGTGTTATATAGTGTCCGCTTTCGTCTCTAAACCCGATTGGCCGGTTGTCGCGGAAAGCTTCGTCCGTCCGACATTCTCGTTCGATACCGTTTACCTCTTCACTATCATGGCCCTGATCGGAACGACGATCACACCGTTCATGCAGGTCTACGTCCAGTCGGCGGTGGTCGAGAAAGGAATGGATAAGGACGACCTCCCGCTCGCCCGCGCGGATGTCGCCCTCGGAACAACCTTCGCTTGTCTGATCGCGGCGTTCATCGTGATATCGACGGCGGCGACGCTGCACGCGAAGGGCGTCTATACTATCGACTCCGCCGCCACGGCAGCTGAATCTCTCGCGCCGATCGCCGGCGAATACGCGAAGTACCTTTTCGCGATCGGACTTTTCGGTGCCGCGATGCTTGCGATGGGAGTTCTACCGCTGGCGACAGCATACTCGATCAGCGAAGCGCTCGGCTTTGAGAAAGGCCTTTCCAGATCTTTCCGCGAGGCACCGATTTTCCTCGGCATATTCACCGCACTCATCCTTGTCGGCGGAATCGTTGCGATGATTCCGGGCATTCCGCAGATCCGATTGCTGCTGTTCACGCAAACCATAAACGGTATCCTGCTCCCGATCATCCTCATCGCCGTTCTCAAGCTCGCGAACAATCGCGAGATCATGGGCGAGTATCGCAATACGCTCTGGTTCAATCTTGCCGCGGTCACAACTACCGTCGTTATCTCCGTTCTGTCGCTTTTGTTGATTGGGAAAACAATTGCTGATATGTTGTAGCTCGAAAGCCAACTATGCCCGCCTCCGAGTTCAGGAAAAAAGCTATCGTCTTTGTCGCTTTTGCCGGGGTTGTCATCCTGATCCTGGTGCTAATGCCGTTGGGTGAAGCACTACTGCAAGACTACCTTAAAGCGCAATTCGGCATCTCCGTCACGCCTGCCGGATACGCCGTGCCCGAATCTGGTGAAAGGCGGCCCGGGATGATGGTTGAGACCACCATCTCGCTCGTAGTTCACATTCTCCGCATCATTAAGATCCTTCTTTGGATGGCGCTCATCATTTCGGTGGTGAGATTCGTCGGCTACATGATCCTGTCGACGATCCGCGGATCGCAATCTGAAGTTTCGTCACTTGTTAAGACTGTCCTCTCGATAATCATCTACATAGTTTCGTTCTTTATTATCTTCCAGTCTCAATACCCTGACGTCCCGCTCGCACCGCTGTTCACCGGTTCAACTATCCTCGGTATCGTTGTCGGTCTTGCGCTGCAAGATACGCTTGGGAATCTCTTTGCCGGTATCGCACTTCAAGCCGACCAGCCGTTCCAGGTTGGCGATGTTGTGACAATGGGAAATCTCCAGGCCGGTGTCGTCGAGGCCGTCTCGTGGCGCGGCGTCAAGATCCGGACTTTTCAGAACAAGCTACTCGTCATTAGCAATGCCGTGATGGGCAAGGAAATGATCGAAGTCGCGCCGCGCGACAATCTGAATGCCCGTCTCGTTTTCTTTAACACCCTCTATGCGAATTCACCCTCGCGAACGATCCAACTTGTCCGCGACGCCGTCCGACAGATCGAGAACGTGTCACCGAAAATACGCCCCGTAGTCCGGATCAGAAATCTCGGCGACAACGGCATCGATTGGGAAGTGAAGTACTGGGCCGAAGACTATACGAAGCACCACGACACCGACGCACTTGTCCGGCAGCGTATCTGGTACGTGTTCAATCGCGAGAAGATCGAATTCGCTTTTCCGACCCGCACCGTTCATATCGCCGAAAAGCAAGAAGAGGCGACGCTTGTCGAATACCTGAATACCGTCTCTGAGAATCTCCAGCAAGTGCCTCTGTTTGTGCCGCTGGCCGAAGAGGAACTCGAAAAACTCGCGAAATCATCATCCACTCGCGTATTCGCACCCGGCGAAGCGATCGTGCGCCGCGGGCAGGAAGGAAACTCCATGTTTGTGATCGTGCGCGGTGCGGTAAAGGTCCAGATCCCGGAGGACGATTTTCAGAGGACAATCAACGAGCTGAAAGCGAACGACTTTTTTGGAGAGATGAGCCTACTCACCGGGCAACCGCGGACCGCGACCGTCATCGCCGAGGAAGAAACGGAAGTTATTCAAATCAAGAAGACCGCGTTGAAACCCCTGTTTGAAGCAAACCCCGACTTGATGAAAGCAATCTGCGACATTATCGAAGAACGTCGAGAGCTGCTTGTTCAGCGGGAAGCCGCAGAAGAAGAGACTTCCGGCGACGATGGTTCACGTGTTCTGTCCTCGCTACGCAAATTTTTCGGTTTCAGATGATCTGAAAACGGCGTTATACTCAGCCTTGACATCACTTCCCGATACGGCTACCTTTCCTCATACGACGACGAACAAGCGTTCTCCGATATACGCTCAAGCGGGATTATTACCGGACTAGTTCCATACCTAAACTTAAGGAGAATTATCCATGTCGTCGAAAAGGTCGTCCGTCTCGCGCGTCTCCCTCTGCATTGCGTTTCTTTCGAGTCTCATTATTATTTTGGCCTGTCTTGCCCTAAAGCCCGTGCGGCAGGTCGAAGCAAGCTCGATACCGGTCGCCGTTTTCGCTAACCCCTCACCGATCACTCCAGCCGACCGGGTGAGTAACAACGCGGGAACTAGTCCCGGAGCCCCCGGCAGTCAACTACCCTTCGCCGATCGTCGTTTCGGGACTGACCGGCACGGTCACAAAGGTGACCGTTACTTTCGCGATCACAACCACATTTCCGGATGACATCGATGTTTTGCTCGTCGGACCGACGGGTGTGCGATCACTGGTAATGTCAGACGCCGGAGGAAGCGGTGACCCCGTGAACGTTTCATACACCTGGGACCAAAGCGCGGCCGCCCTGATGCCTGACGGACCGACAACGATCGTACCGTCCGGAACCTTCCGGCCTTCGAACTACGCTGGCCTCGCCACACCGGAACCAGCAGGACAGGACAACTTCCCGGCCCCCGGCCCGGGACTGATGAGTTACCCCGCCGACTTCAACATCTTTAACGGAACCAATCCTAACGGGACCTGGAATCTTTATGTTGTGGATGATCAGGTGATTGACCTCGTAAATCTGCCGGGCGGGTGGAGTATTGATATCACGACGGCAGCAGTAACGGCAGACGCGCCGTATGACATGAACGGTGACGGAAGAAGCGATTACGTGGTCGTCAGAAATACCGGCGGCGGTCCTCAGGGACAGGTCACCTGGTTTCTCCATAACGGCACAACATTTGGCCAAGCCAACTGGGGACTTGCGACCGATCGCTTCGTGATGGAAGATTTCGACGGCGACAACAAAGACGATATCACCGTTTGGCGTGCGGGAGCGCCGGGTGCTTCGAATTTCTGGATTCTGGAAAGCATCGGAAATACCGTACGGGTAGACACCTTGGGGCAATCGGGCGACGACCCGACCGTTGTCGGCGACTACGACGGCGATGGCAAAGCGGACCCGGCGGTTTATCGAGCGGGAGCCAACGCTGGAGAACCGAGCACCTGGTTTTATCGCGGTAGTCTGACGCCGGCTAATATCACTTATATACCCTGGGGGCAAAACGGCGATTTTCCGGGTCCGGGCGACTATGACGGCGACGGCAAATCGGACTTTGTCATCCAGCGTAATGGCGGCGGCGGCCAAGCTCGTTTCTGGCGCCGGTTTGCGACCGGAGCAATGGACACGCTTGTATTCGGAACGCCGACAGACGTCATCGTGCCGGGTGATTACGACGGCGACGGCAAATGCGATATTGCCACAATCCGCGGAGCCGCCGGTTCAATTCGATGGCACTACCTGTCTAGCCTGAATGGTTCGATTAACTACTACACGTTCGGCGCGTCGGCGACCGATTTCCCCGTTCAGGGCGATTACGACGGCGACGGCAAGGTTGGACCGGCAGTCTGGCGACCTCACGTCGACCCGACTCAGAACTTCTTTATCACTTATAATCAAGTGAGCGGAGCGGTCAGCTTCTTCGAGTGGGGACAGAACGGAGATTATCCGGCTGGCAACTTCAACGCACATTGATCTGGCTAGATCAAGGGTCAACAACCAAATGGCTGCGGTTAACGCCGCAGCCATTTCTCGTCTTGAGAAGACCTTAGTTGAACAGGATAGCTACTGGACGTTTCCGTCGTAGATGTCGTGAAGGACTTCCGAGATCGACTTACGATCTGTGAACGGATCGGTATTCTCCGAGTTAGATCTTCTCGATGTCGCTGTGCCGTTCGCTTCGTTACCCACGAATCTTTCCATTGGCGAGCTCGGGTCGGTTACACTTCTACCGTCGCGCCGTTCATCATGACCATTCCCTTCAGCGGAACCGAGAGCAGTCGTGCCCTCAACGGTCATTGGTATAGCCGCGAACTTTTGTCTGCTCTCTTCCAATAGACTCTTACCGCGAATCTTTCTCGCACGCTCGAGGGCCCGGACGGCCGACGATGTGAGCGGGGCCTCGGCCGGCTCGCGTTCGATCTTTCGCAAGACTCTAACATAACTACGCATCTCTGCCGACGGATAAGCATACGACGCTTCATCCGAACTCGAGTTCTCAACGATGTAAGCCAGGTTCGTAATGGCGGCCTTGTGGTTTCCGCTCTTATTCTGAAGGGCTCCGAGCGCGAAATGAACCAGCGGCGGAGCACCGCTCATTCGCCGGACGATCTCTTCGCCACGCCGAATTGCCTCGTTGATCTCGAAGCCGTACCAGAGTCGTTCGTCATCCCGCAGGATCTCATTCGCCGTCAGATAAAACTCGAATATCTCTCTTGTTTCACTTCGCGAACCTGACGAGAACATCCGCAGTAAAAAATAGGCAAAGATGCCAAAGAAGAAAATGACGAATACAGGAAAACCGGCGACGAGCAGCATCGATCCCACGACACCGAATGCAAGCAGGTACTGTCCTTTTTCCTTGAACGATGACGGGACCCTTTTCTGAAGCTGATTATCGCTCACGATAAGTTTGATGCGGCCTCCGCCGCGATAGCGCCGGAATTAGGACGAGCCTTTGCGCTTCGGCGTCTTTTTCTTTTTCACTTGCGGCCCCGAACCGCCGGCCTCGGCCTTGTGTTCCTCCGGCCTGACCGCATGTTTCTGCTGCTCCTCTTTCCGGAAACCGAACTCGGCCATTACATCCATCACTTTATCCGCGATCTTAAAAGGCGAATTGATGATGAACGAGACCGTGTCGCCAAATGCAATGGTCTCGAGCTGAACAAGATTCGCGATCTTTTTCTCAAGCGGCATCTCGGCAAATTCCTTTCGGTACTGCTCGTTCGTATCACTGTCCGCAGCTTCGACTGACGGTTCCTTTTTTACTTCTTTCTCTTCGGTCATAATTACAACATCTCCCGAATTTTCGATCCTGGCCTGGCATGCCAGCCGTTCGTTAGTCTTGCGTGAACGCGACGCGAAATGTTTCGTCTCGGCTTTCGTTTCCGTCGACAGGAGCCGGGCCCCGGACTTAACAATGACGGAACAAAAATGCGTGTCCTCTTCCGGCATGCACGCAGCTTCGAATCTAATACCAAAACGTTTCGCGGCATCCAGCAAATATGTCCCGGCTGCGACGATGCCCTCCTGATCTTCCCGCTCGAATCTAATTTCAACCTCACCCATTATGCTCTTACTTCCCTAGTGTGCGACTCCTGATTTCACCCGCACTTTCGGTTGTGCCCCCGACGGCGTACTGGATGCCTCGCTCTTCATTTTTTGACAGTCCGCGCAGACGCCCCACATTCGCAGACTATGATGCGTCGGGCGAAATTCGAATTTCTCCGCCATCTGATCCTGGAGATCTTCGATAGCCGCCGAAAAGAACTCGATCACCTTTCCGCATTCCGTGCAGATCATATGATCGTGATGCTGGTGATTGTAATGATGCTCGTAATACGTCTTGTTGTCGCCAAAGCGAACCTCGCGAGCCAGTCCCGCCTCGGTCAAAAGCTTTAGCGTCCGGTACACGGTCGTGTGGCCAACCGTCGGATCTTTTTTCTGAACCAGCCAGTACAGATCTTCACTTGTAAGATGATCTTCGGTGCGCAGAAAGATCTCCATTATAAGGTCCCGCTGCCCGGTACGGCGCAATCCGGCCTTTTGGATATGTTCAAGAAAAATCTCTTTCTCCTGGGCGAACTCTACTTTCTTTTTGGCCATACGCGTCCGAAGTCTTCTTGCAGCTGAATTTTATCACTCCGGTTTTCTTTTAGCCATCGAAATACGCTCCCGTAATTTCTGCACCTCGGCTGCGTCCGCTCCATTAGCCAGGGCCAGCTCCAAAGACCGCTCACCCAGCAGCAGATACACGTCGCGGACGAGTGCGGGCATGGCGTTATCGATCGACACCATATGCCTCTCGAACGCGGCAGCATCGGCCCTCGCGAAGCTCCCCGTCAAGGCCCGGCTCGTCGACTGGGTCTTCAGATTTTCGATCGTACTCTCGACAAGCGGAAACAATATCTGTTTGGCGGAATCGGCCTCGACGCCGCATTTTGACAACATCTCTATCGCGATGTCGATCAAGGCGACCAGATGCCCGCAAGCCGTGACCGCAGCTGCGTGATAGAGCGGCTTATGCCGGGTGGCGATCGAAAAAGGCGTAGCGCCGAGCGATTCGACGATGGAGCGCGCCGCGTCCAACGCATCAGCATCGCCCTCGATACAGAAAAATGCGTTCGAAAAGTTGGTCGAGCCTGAAACCGGATCGCTGATCGACACCAGCGGATGCATGCTGCCGGTCGAACATCCGACCGCGACCAGATCCGAGAGTACGTCGGACGATAACGAGCCGCTTGCATGCAATACGACACAACCCTTGTCGACGTAGTTTGCGAGCTCCGCGGCGGCGGCGGGAATATCCTGATCGGCCGTGGTCAGCAGCACAACGCCCGAATGTATCCGGGGAAATGATTTGAACGAGGAGAGATGGGCCTGAGGGATCTGCCCTGAGATCGCCCGGGCCGTAGCCGCGTCACGATAGACAAGATTCTCTATCGTGTAACCGGCCCTCGACAGTGCCAGTGCGAGCGCACCGCCGACGCGGCCTATACCGACAATGGATATGCTCTGCATACCCATAAAATATAGTTGATAACGACGGATCTAAGAAACAGGGTGAGGGTCGAGATCCGCTTAAACTTGGACGGGCTGCTCTTCGAATTGTACGTCTTCCACCTGGATAGCCTCGACATCCAATTCGTGTTCTGGTTGTGGGCTCGTTCGTACGTCCTTAGACGGGCCGGATAACGATCTCACGGCGAGCTGCAAGGTTTGCAGCTCCACTACGGTAAGTCGCGGAAGCTCTGCTCCCCTCGTTATCAATCCGATCAGGCCAGTAGCAGCCATCGCGAATTCCTTATCCGAAGATTCGCTTTCCATCTTCTGGAGAAGGGGCGTGATCACTTTCCGTTGATTCAAAAGTGTTTCGCGGTATGAACGGCGAGCCCGCTGGATGGCGTCGTTGAACCGCTCCGGCAATCTTTCCCACGCCTTTTCGTTTGAAAGGCCAAAGGTACATTTGCAGAACGGTCGCGTCAGCAGCGCGTCGCGTACCGGAAAGCTGCAATCGAGTTCCGCGAAGAGCCGCTGGAGCATCGATACTTCGGCGGCAGGGCGCGGATCGAAAAGCCGGATCCGTGCAAGATTCTCAAACTCCCACCAGTCGTCGCTTCGCATGATCTCGTTGTAACTTGCCTGCAGCGAATGCGAACGCATAATGACATCGTGCCTCGCCGCGAAATGTTCCGCGAAGTCGCGCTGGAACTTTATCCACAGATAGCCCATCTCGCGATTGCTTGCATCGCTCGGGTTCCGATAGCTGACATCCACGAGGTGATAGAGCTGCTCACGCATTTCCTCTATCTCTTCGACACTCGTTATCTCGCAACCCGAAACGTATGAGAGGATCTCAGCCCGCGCAGATGTACCCTTGATAAAGCTATCGACGATTACAAACTCACTCTGGGTTCGCCGAAACTGCTCTTCGGAATCCGAAAAGATATCGGCGATGCGATTAAGACATTCTTCTAGCGAGATAGCATCATCGAGAGCCGCCTTGATATTTTCGGCCGTCGCGCCGAATACTTTCGAACACCGGGAAGCAAAGTTCCAGATCCGGGCATTCAAAATGTCGTCCGGCAACTGGTCAAATCGCTTCAAAACTTTTTCCCTGACCCACTCCGCATACCACGCATGGAGCGATGCTCTGAGCGCCGAGCGGCTCGCTTCGTCGTCGAGGGATTTAAGCCCGTTGTCACCGGAAATTACGACCGCCCACCGGGCAAGCTTCTTCGCCGAAAACACGGGACCGGCGGGTTTCGCCACGCCGACGATATCGTCCCAGATGATCTTTAGATCGAGCGACCGCTGGTTGATCCGATCGCCTTTCGAGGTAACGAAATCGATCTGCCGCTGGGCGACAAGCGCCGTCAACAACAGGTGCTGAGCTTCGCGGACCAAGCCTCGCGGTTCCTGCCGAAAATGCTCGTAGATCTCTTTCAGCGAAACCGCGGTGTCGCCTTTTGCAGCTGCCACTTTTCCGAGAACGTCCGCCGCTATTGGAAGAGCGGCGAGTGATTCGTCGGACATTGGAGTAAGAAATCCATCCTGTTCCGCGACCAGGCCCATCGGCAACGCATAGCTTCTGACAAGCTGCTGCACCTCGGGCAAGTTGCGGCGCGAGCTGTCATAGAGATCAGCCACCAGCGCCGCTACCTGAGTCATGCCGAGCCGTTGCGGGAATACCGGATGTTCGGGATATCGGGTCGCAAATAGCGGCTCGAGCATCACCGAGAACAGATCTGACATTGTCTGGGCGGAGCGGGCTTCATCGGTGAAGTTGTAATCGAAATCATCAATCACAAGCTTGCCGTCTTCAAGAAAGATTCGATTCGCGATCTTTCCGACGCGCACCGCATGCGAATGAAGCGACGCCCGGATCTGGTCGCTAAACTCCGCGCGCAATACCGTGTCAGTACTCAACGCGTAGTAGCGAAGTATCGCCTCGGTTTCTTCGGCTCCGAGGTCATCCGGTTTCCACAGAACGCGCGAGATGCCGGGCGCCGGGGCGAAGGGCTCATGCTTTCCACCCTCGAGGTCGATAACAACTTCCCAATCCATCAAGAGCTCGGGCGTCGCGGCGTGCTCTTGTAAATTGTCGCTATCGTTCTCGACCCAGAAGATCCGGCCGCGGCGCTGACCGCCGCGCCACTCGATGTGGCAGTCCATCCAGTCCTTCCGAATCTCATCCGCTCCGCTCGACAGCGTGCAATCGGTAAATCGCTCCTGCAGCACGCGACGCAGCACTCTGTGAACGACATCCGGAGAGATCGTCGTTATCGAGGCTGCCAGAGCCTCGTTCAGACTGTCTTTACTGCTGACCTTGAATCCGTATCTTGTCTCGCGGCCCTCGTCGGCGAGGATCTGAATGTCATCCGGCAATTCTTCTGCGAATTTCCCGATAAGGTCGTCGACGATCGTCAATGCTCGCTCAGGGTCTTCCTCGTCGAAGATCAGCATGCCGGCGCTGATCTCACCCGCGGTGGTTCCCTGCCCGTCAAGCGAAAGCAGCAGCAGGCCCTTCAGGATGAGTTTTGCCTGGAGTCGGCGCAAGATCGGGATCTTCCCGACTACTTCCGCGTTCAAATGGTCATAAGCCGTGAATGCTTCTTCGAGATCGGAGATCTTTCGAAGCGATTTCTCGACGTTATCGAATACCTCATCGAGCCCGATCAGCGAATTTCCCGGACGACCCAGGATCCGCTCGGCCGCGGTCGATGCGAAACCCAGAAGTGCAAAGTCATGGACGTAAAGTCGGACGAATGGGGCGACCTCGAGTATCGCCGGATGCATTGGATACAGCGATGCAAAGCGCTGCTCGCTCCAACGAAAACTGGGCAGCACTTCGCGGAAATACGCATAGATCTCCGCCAGCAATGGTTGGGCCTGAGGATGCTTTGGAAAGACGTACGTGTTGACGACCTTGTAGAGATGTTCCTGATCCAGATAGTCGATCGAGAAGCTGCGCGAGATGCCTAGATTGGACCCGTCAGCACCGGCAATATCGTCATCAAGCGCGACACCAAAAAATACATTCAGCGATTTGGCGGCCTCGGCGATCTCGCTAAGGAACGGGCCGTCGTCGCGTGTGACGCGGGCGCCGCGTTCGTACGCTGTGTCTATGAGCAGTACAAGCGGAAGTTCACCGGCCTTTTCCGAAGCGGCCCGGAGGATGTCCACGATGGATTCGCCATACGGCGTGCAATCCAGATCCAGACTTTGCTTTAGGGCCTCGGCAAACTCGGCAAATAGCGTATCGTGTAAACCGCGACGGACATACGTGACCGGATAGTGCCGCCGCATCAGGCGGTGAGCACCGGCGGCGACATGAGGATCGAGCACGCGCGAGCGAAGCTCCGGGTGAGATACGAGAGCTCCTAGAGTCGCCAGAAAATGACTTTTACCGACGCCCCGATAACCGGCGAGGGCCAAGGCAGCTCCGGCATGCGGCTCGACCGACGCCAGACGGTCAAGCCATTTCGCCATCAGCTCAGAGGTGCCGTCGGTAAAATAGTAACCGGCGACCGTCTCGGCCGGATCGGCAGCGAAATCGCGAAGATTCTTGTGAACGCGGACCTCGACTATGTCTTTTACTTTGTCCTGGATCGATTTCATCTATAGGTGAAGGTAGTGATACGCAAACTCCGGATTGAAAGGTTGGTTAGGGGTTGGAAAAGCGCGGATTGCTCGCCGACCACAGTTTACCAGTTTTTATATTGGAAAATAAAGGGTTTTCTTAATTAGAAAGTTGGCAGAAAGTTTGCAGGTAGTTTGCAGATCGTTAGCAGAGTTTGCAGAGTTTGCAGATAGTTTGCAGATAGTTTGCAGAGTTTACTGAGTGACTGGAAACTCTGAGAACTCTGCAAACTCCGCAAACTTCCTGTAAACTCTGAAAATCTGGAAACTTCCTGTAGACTATCTGCCAGCTCTGCTAACTACTATGCAGAGGTCTCCCATATGGCTCAGTTCCGCAAGTTTGAAGAGATTCAGGCCTGGCAGAAGGCCCGCGAAGTGACGCTAGCGGTTTATCGAGTGTCGGGCAGTGGGAACTTCGCGCGGGACTTCGGCCTCAAGGATCAAATTCGTCGTGCATCGGTCTCAATCATGGCGAATATAGCTGAAGGACACGGAAGGAGAACGAACGTTGAGTTCGCAAACTTCCTGAATTTCGCGCGGGGCTCCGTCGCTGAAGCTCAATCTCATCTCCACATCGCCCACGGCCTCGGCTATATCGAGACTGGTCAGTTTCAGGAGCTATATGACCGTCTTACGGAGATCTCACGAATGACCCTATCGCTGGCAAAATATCTCCGCGAACTCTGAATAGTTGGCAGGGGGAAGTTAACAGAGTTTTCAGAGTTTGCAGAGTCTTAGATAGTTTTTAGCGTTCGCAAAGTAAACCCGCCAACTCTGCAAACTCTGCAAACTCTGAGAACCATCTGTAAACTTCCTGCCAACTTTTTCTCGCCATTTCACAACTTTCCCAGTATTTTCCGCATCATAAGGACGTTGATTTAACGGGCACGCGGGTTTAAGATTACCTCATCCGACGATTAGGAATTCCGGAGGCTATAAATGCAGAGAGATTCGGTTCGAAAATTTAGTGCTTTGTCACTCGCGACTGCGGTATGGCTGAGCGCGATCGCGTTCTTCCCCGTAGCGGCGGCCGCACAGGCCTCAGCTGCCGCGAAGCAGGACAAGAAAGCAAAATCCACTAAGAAAGAAGAGAAGGCAAGACCGCAGACGGCCGGGCCGAAAGTCCTCTCCACCAAGGAAGACCCGTCGCAGATCGGAAAGCGCAAGATCAACAGCGGCAGCGACAAGTTATTCGGCTGGCTTGGTGGCTCGCAGGAAAAGGAAGTCGCTCTCGGCCGTCAGCTCGCAATTGAAGTTGAACAGCAGGCGAAATTGCTCGAAGATCCGATCATCACCGAATATGTAAACCGTGTCGGACAAAACGTCGTCCTGCATTCGGACGCGAAGATCCCGTTTACGATCAAGGTCATCGACAGCGACGAAGTAAATGCATTTGCCCTACCCGGAGGATTCTTCTTTGTGAACAAGGGCTTGATCCTTGCGGCGGATAATGAGTCCGAGCTCGCAGGCGTCATGGCC
>JBKKAS010000455.1:0-4823 GCA_046714595.1 Pyrinomonadaceae bacterium
AGCACCAGGACGAGATCAACGCATTCTTCTTCACTACCTATCTGCTTGAATATGTTGATAACCTCCACATCGCCGGCGATCCCGGAACGTTCGGTTCGCAGGGTGCGTTTCCCGATACCTATCCGAATAAGACCACGCCACTGCCGGCTACTGTTCACATTCCGGACGTGATAACACCATTACAAGGCGGCAGCTATCCGCCTGTCACGGACCCGCAATTCGCACAGAAGGTGCTGGGGTTAGATAACGCCTTTGCACTAAATTTGACGAGTATTATCGAGGCGGTCACCGCGACGGAATCGCCGGTGGTAGTCAACCCGACGTCTTATGGTCACGGATTTTTGTTCAACGATCTCGCGCTCGAAGGCACCGTGCCCTACCACGAGGGGATGCACGCCATCACGTCGCCGATCGCGGGGCTCGAAGGTATCGAGGGCAGCGCGCTAAACGAAGGCCAGGCCGATATGTGGGCGTTCACGATCACCGACAATCCGAGCCTGGGCGATTATGTCGTTAATGCGAAGGGAATTCGCCAGCGTTACCGCGACCTCGGTCGCGACCCGGACTCGCTCGGCTACATTCGCAGTGCGCAGTCGACACTCAAGTATTCCGATATCGCGACACGGTTGATCAATGGACAGCCGGACTTCGAAGAGCATTACGACGGCGAGATCTATATGTCGACGATGTGGGACATCCGCACGATGCTCAACCGAATGTATCCGCAGAACACACAGTTCAAACGCCCGCGTCCCGAGGACGGCGCCGCACTGAAGGCAATCACGAAGGGAACGAACATTTTCGAGCGTGACTTTCTGGGTTCGATGTACATTCTCGGCACGACCTCGCCCGACACGATGGTCAAGGCTCGTGACGCGATGATCGTCGCCGACCAGATGCTCTATTCCAGCGACACTACCGATTCTGACGCGCCCGGCAAGCACCGTGCTTTGATCGAACAGATGTTCGCGTCGAAGGAACTTGGCGTCAACGCCGTCGAAGTTTCGGGCGGACGGGCGACGATCTCGACGCAGGTCACACCTTTCGTCGGGGACCAGCCGGCACCCGCTACGCCTTCGAACATTCAGGTCGCGCCCGCATCGACACGCCGCCTGCGAGTCACGTGGGACGCAGTTCCGGGTGCGCTCTCGTATCAGATCCTGAAACGCAAGATCGCACTCGCGGGTCAACGTGAACCCAACGGCCGCCGCGTGTACAACGACGGAGACTCGGCCACAACCGGTTTCCGGCACGTCGCGTATGTTAACGGCGATGCCCTTTCGTTCGAAGATAAGGGAAAAATCCAGGAGGTTTTCACCGCAGCCGGATTGAACAACCTGTTCGACAGCGAATATGTTGTCAGGGCGCTCGGCGTCAACTCTACTGGGCAAGTCGGATTCTCGACCTTGTCCGGTTCTTCCCGGCCACTGCAGACACGTCAGGACCTGACAACTCAAATTGATTCGGCACTGTCGAACATCAGTTTTGCCGGCGGCCTCACGTCATTCGACAACCGGCTGACTAACGCTCGTGGAGCCTTCTCGACTGACAAGACTATCTACACGCCGATCGAATTCCAGGTCGTGAGTATTTCCAACCCCACCGTTACAGTTCGCAATGCGGACTCAAACGGAAACACGTTCGTTTACAACCAGACGCTGGCGCTCGGCGCCCAGTCGTCGGCGAAACGAATGGAATTCAATAATCCGATGACGCAGTTGTTCACCTTCGACGCGCGTATCTACGGAAACGCGTTCGCCGGCAACACGGTCGGCACGGGAACTCAGATCGGAGACGGGACATCAAACCCGCCGCCGCCGACGGTCTATTCGCTCTACAACCAGTCGTTCACCGGAACGTTGGCCGGCGGCGAGGCCACGGGAGCGACGTGGGGCAATCCGCTCTTCAAGGGGATAACCTGGGATGACGTACTGGTCACCACCCAGTCGGACGCCATCGCGCTCGAAGCGCTGCTGACATCGGCGACGTCGGTCGATCTCGACTTCGAATTGAGGACGACGGGCGGTCAGGTGATCACACGCTCGGCCGGTGCCACGGCGACTGAATTCGTATCGTCCTCGGTACAGCCGAATACGACCTACGTTCTTCGGGTTCTGGGCTTCGCCAACGGCCCGACGACGTTCAACATCGCCACGACGCAGCTCTTGCCGAACGGCTCGCCCAATGAGAACGGCGGCACGCGGACCAGCGGCGGCGGAATAAACTCAGCGGCGACGAACCCGATCTCGGGCTTGTTCCGATTCACGGTGAACCCGGTTACGCAGAACGTAACGTTTACTGTTCTGCGTTAGCATCTGTCACTAGCATTCTCGGCAAATCGCCGTTCTGGCGAGGTTCTTCGGATCCTCGCCTTTTTTTTGTCAAGCGTGAATGCCTCAAGCATCGCGGCTGCATCGCCCGATGTGCTGAAGGGCTTGGTCCTTTACGCCGGCCCCCCACCAAGCCCGGTCCTTCGCGGCTCTGCCCGATGAGCGGAAAGGCTCGGCCTTTCCGTCAAAGCCCTAAACACATTTTAGGAGGCTCCGCCTCCGATCTCCGGCGGCGGAGCCGCCTCCAAACAAGGAGAAACGAGTCGGAAATGCGGAGCCTTTCCGCTCATCGGCGGGCGCAGCCCGAAGAGACGCTCGACACGGATCGTCGAATCCTCGTGGAATTGAACGCGATAATCGAGCACTCTAAACCTTCTCAAGTTTCCCTCAACTATCTCTCAACCCTTCCTTTGTACCCTCAAGCTGGATAAATCGGGAGAAAACAGATGAAAACGGTACTGGGACTAATAACGACGGCAATCATTTTCGCTTCGGTAACTCTTTCGGTTAACGCGGCTGTTTCGATCGACGGAATGCTTTCGACGCAGGTTAACGCGTTGCCGCTCGGCTTAACACCTGTGGTCATCACGTTCGCGCAAACACCGACGACTGCCGATTTCAACATGCTTCGCTCGCTCGGCATCACGGGCGGACGGTATCTGAATCAACTGCCAATCGTGCTGACGTCGATCAATCGGGTACAGTTCAACGCGCTCCAAACAAAGCCAGGGATCAGATCGCTTTATGCGAACCGGACCTTCAAGCTGCTCGATCGCGAAGGCCGGACGATTTCGGGTGTCGAAAATCTGATACGCGACAGCCAGGTCACCACTCTGAACGTCGGGCTTCCGGTTTCAGGTAAGAATATCGGCGTTTCGTACATTGACACGGGGATTGACGCAACGCATCCCGATCTTCAGCTTGGCCAGAACGTGATCCAGAACGTCTACTTCGCCACGGCGGAACTGCCGGTCGAGCCGCCGGCGGGATTCTTGCCGGTCGTACCAGTTGAAAACAGTCCGATGTCTGACGTCGAAGGCGGGCACGGAACATTTGGCGCCGGCGTAACGGCGGGAACGGGCGCGGCGTCCGGCGGACTTTACACCGGCATGGCACCGGGCGCGAAGCTCATCGGTATCCGGGCGGGCAACGACGTCGGGCTGACGACATACGCGATCGTTCAGGCGATGGACTACACGCTCGTCAATCAATTTCGTTATAACATCCGGGTCTGCAACAACTCATACGGTACGACTCTGGCAGCCTATCCGTACGACCCGAACGATCCGATCAACGTCGCGACCCGAAATATGCACGACCGGAATATCACGGTGGTTTTCGCGGCTGGAAACGACGGCGATACGCCCGGCGCGATCAATCCATTCTCGGTTGCTCCGTGGGTGATCTCTGTCGCCGCCGGCGAGAAACAGGGCCTCGGGACACCCGCCGGTTTTTCTTCCCGTGGCTCCGATAACGGAACCGGCAGCGACACGGCCGGACAGCCAGCCGACGAGACGATCGCTCCAAATCTACGGCCCGACATTATCGGTTCGGGCGTCGATATCAAGAGCGCGCGATCTAAAGCGCCAGGTGTGACGAACGTCGCCGGAACAATTCCTGTCTTCGTCGGCGCGAACGATCTTTCGACAATCCCACCGGCGTTCCTGCCGTATTACACGACTTCGCAGGGAACGAGCTTTTCGACGCCGCAGGTGTCGGGCATCGTCGCATTGATGATGGAAGCAAATCCGCTGCTTACGCCCGATGAGGTCGTCACGATCCTGCGGCAGACGGCAACGCCGATGCCCTATGACGAACGCGTCGTCGGCGCAGGTTACGTTGATGCTCACAATGCGGTTCGATCTGCAATGTCGCTTTCGATGGTGCCGCACCCGGCAAATCTTTTCCCGGCTGACGATCCGAATGCTCCGCAGATAGTCGATCCAGCGGACGATCAGCTCGGCACAACCGCGCAGGACATTCGCGAGGGTTACTTCAAGTACGATCCGGTCGCCAACCAGATCGTTTATCGATTAAAAGTATCGGATGCGTCCGTTCGTACGCCGAATATGCGCTGGACGATGCTGTCCAGTTTCGGAGCGGTTCAGGTCTTCGTTACAGCATCGGTCGGTGAAACCTCGACGACATACAAATACGGAAAGATCACGATACTGGCGACGGGCACGCGCAACCAGCAGACGCTTGGTGACGCCGACTTCGGACAGATCGACGGCAACGAGATCACGATCAAAGTCGGGCTGGCGAAAGTGAATGCGGCCGTCGGCAGCGACGTCCTTGGCACGACGTCGACGGGAACGCAGGCACAGGCGCAGATCCTGATCGGCTCCAGCTTGAGCGGCGGACTTCTGCTGAGTTCAGATGTAGCGGCCGGGTCTGATTTTGAGGTTAGCGGCGGCGACCCGACTCCGACGCCGACTCCGACACCAACACCAACACCGGATCCAACACCGACACCGACACCGACACCAACTC
>JBKKAS010000456.1:0-19134 GCA_046714595.1 Pyrinomonadaceae bacterium
GCAGATTGCTGTGAAGATGAGTACCAAGGGCCGCGACGCGCGCGCCCAGTTAGGCGCCATTCCATATCGTGGCAGGTATCGCGGAACGATATTCAGCAGTCCAGCCATCGCGGAGGCACCGGCAAACCAGAGTATGAGGATCGTGCTGATGTCGTAGGCCGTGCCGAACACCTCGCCGAGATGCTTGTGCGCGAGGAATGCCAGCGCACGCCCCTGTGCCTTCCCACCTTCGGCGAACTCGGATGCAGGGATAAGGACACTTGTTATAAAACTACTGCAGATCAGGAAGAAACTCATGATCAGGGCAGCCGTTCTAAGCAGTCTGCGGGTTTTCGTGATCCGATTCGGATCATCGACAAGCGGCATTACGGCGACGCCGGTTTCGAATCCGGAGAGACCGAGAGCGAGCTTTGGGAATACAAGTAAGGATAGTGCGGCTATCATGAGGACACTTCGGAATCCGCCACCAGTTCCGCCGGTCGCCCATACGGCCGCTTGCCAGTTGCTAACGACCGACGGGTCGGCCCCGATGGCGAGAACCGACGTTATGATCACGATCAAATTCAGAAGTAGATAGACGGCGACCAGGACAACCGCGATTCCGATTGCTTCCTTAAACCCTTTCAGAAAGACAGCCGATAGGAGGCCGACCAGAACGAATGTCACGGCGACCGGGTGATCCATCTGCGGGAGGTGCTCCGCTACGAAGGAGTTATGGATTATGTGCTCAGTGGCATCGGCCGCGGACAACGTGATCGTTATGACAAAATCGGTCGCGACGAAACCGAGTAGTGCGAGAACGAACAGCTTGCTTTTCCAGCGCGACAGCAGGTGCTCAAGCATAGAGATCGAACCCTGGCCGTGCGGGCTCTCAGCCGCCACGCGGTTATATATCGGAAGAGCACCGAATAAAGTCAGGAGGACGAGGATGAGTGTCGCAATTGGTGAGAGAACGCCGGCCGCCGCGAACGCGATTCCAGGCTGGTATCCAAGCGTCGAAAAGTAATCGACACCGGTGAGGCACATAACCTTCCACCAGGGATGCTTGTGATGAACCTTTTCCTTCGCGAATGGCGCCTCCGCGTGTGCGACGCCTTTCATGAACCAATTTTTTAAGCCACTGTTTGTATTTTGTTTGCTTGACGCCATTTTGTCCCGATGAACCGCAATTTCAAACGTCGTTAAGAAGCTGACCAAGTGGTTGAATCGGGCCAGTGAGCAAAGGAAGTGCCGACGCAATACCACGACGATTCTCAATCTTCACGCTTGTAAGCCACGTAAAGAAGCCATCGAAAAACCTTAGGGAACAATCTTACACGAACTTTTTTTCATTGGCACGAGTCGCCACGATCGAATTTATGAATTCTTTATGCGGGCTTTAGCCGACTCTTATGCGGAGGTACGTAGATTAGTGATGGGGGACACGGGATGAAGGACGATGCCTCTTAAGCTAATACAGACAAATGAGAAAAATCATACTTTACTTTTCTATATTCAGCGTTATGTTTACCGTCCTGCTCGGGACGCGAGCCTTCGCGCAGCAGACGATCTTTAACGTCCCGAGTTCGGACGTACTTGATAAAGGAAAGGCATACGTCGAGCTAGACGCCACATTTAAATTCAACGGAGACGAAGCGGTTGGGAAGTTCTCCAGCTTCGTTCCCCGAGAGGTATACGGCACCGGTGGCAACGTCGAGATCGGGTTGAATGTTACATGTCGTCCCGCTGGATGAGAAAAGCTGACAGCAATTACGATCTATGCGGTGATGACCACGGCTTTTGTGCCGGTCAGCTCAGAAAAGTCTTTTGTGAAGATCGTATCGACGCGGCGGATGCGGCCGACGACCTCGACGATATCCTGCGTCGAGATAAAACCGCTTTCGACGTGGGCGATCGCCCAGTTTTTTATGTGAGACGCGGTGCGGAGTGTTTCTTCGAGAAGCTTCAGATATTGTGATTTGGTTTCGACCGGCATGCCGAGCTTGCCGTTGCGGGCGATCTCAACATCGCTCCAGAAATCGTCGCCGCCACGCAGCCATTCTTCACGCCACAACGCACGGTCGGAAAACCCGCGCATCGTCCCCGCACCGGATGCAGGCAGCCGCAGGAACATCAGGTCGGTAAAGCTTTCGGCGATGAATTCGTTCGGGCTCTTGTTCTGACAGTTGTTATTCTGGCCGTTGTTGACCGGCTCGGGCAAGATCGTCCACAGACGTCGGTAAACCGTCGAGAGCGGCTGCCTTAATTCCAGCGTATCAGCGGTGAACGACATCACGTAATCACCGACCGCCATTGCCAGACTTGCCGCTACCGCGAAGGCAAACGGCGATTGAAGCCGATCCAGATTGTGCCGCAAGTTATCGAACCACCACGAGTCGGTTTCATTGAACCATGTCCTGAGCGCCGGGTTTTGCAGTTTGTATCGCGGAACGTAAACGTCCTCGAGAACATTGTTGATGTCCTCATCAGACAACCGTTCGCTATTGTTTTGAATGGAGGCGACCGCTTTCGTCCAGGATGATTGTAGAAGGTCGTTCGCCAGCACACGGACATCGCGACGCTTCAGATTCGTACCGAGCGTCGGCTCGCCGGTGAACGGCATTGCGACAGATTTGAAATCAAGACGGCGCAGGATATTCAATTCGAAGGCGAGCCAGCTTGCCGGTGTCGCTTTTGGCGCGTGTGTCATAGGATCTGGTGCAGGTCAACCTTGCAATTGCGTCCAGTTAAAGCTGAATGCAATTCATCAAACCTCTAGGAAAATCGAAACTTCGGAACCGGGTCCGGCTCCGGACCGGCCGAGGTTACATATGTATCGACATCGATCGACAGAAACGCCTTAACGACCTTTGGATCGAATTCCAGTCCGGCCCACTCGGTCATGTAGTGTTTCGCTTCTTCATCCTGCATCGCCTGACGCCGCGGTCGATTGTCTGTGAGCGCCGCGTAACTGTCGGCTACGCGCAGAATGCGGGCCGCTAACGGGATCTGTTCGCCCTCGAGAGCGTCCGGGTATCCGCCGCCATTCCACCACTCGTGATGCCAACGTACCAAAAGCTGCACACCGCGCGACATGCCACGCCTTGCCGTTTCCTGCTCGCCTATTACAGGATGCCGCTGAACGTCCAGATACTCGTCCGGGGTTAGCACGCGGTTCTCCTTGATATACTCGCGGTTCATGACGACCTCGCCGATATCGTGAACGAGCGCTGCCTGCTGCATGAAAAATCGATCGTGCGCGGCGAGATTGAATTGTTTACCGATTGCATCGGCGATCGTGGCGATACGCAGGCCGTGCGGATGACCGTAGCCTTCGAACTCGTCCATCTCGGACGAGATCTCAAGCAGCTTCTCATCAAAACGCGATTCCGCCGCAGTGCTTTGCATGGCTAATAGTTTCGCTTTTTAACGATCGAAGTTTCAAGCGCGGAAGCGGATTAAAGGCTAGACCGCCGGGCTGCCGGGCAGTTCGGCGAGCATATTCATTGCTTCTCTGTTGCCGGGAACAAGCTCAAGGAATCGTTTCAATTCGCCCTCAGCCCGCTTGGCCATTTTTATCTCGATGAAGAATTCGACGAGCATCATCCTGATCTTGGGATTCTTCGGATCGAGCCTAACTGCCGTCTGAAGCGATGCTTCGGCCTTATGCTGCTGTTTTTCGAGACGCGAAAGAGCCTGCCCAAAATATGCATGATAGAGCGCGTTCTGCGAGCTGTAATGGACGGCTCGTGAGAGATGCCCGGCCGCGGCTGCATACTCTTCCTCGTTCAACGCTTCCAGGCCTTTCTCAAAGCTCTCCAGGCCATGTTCGACCTGACCTTCTTCCGCCGACGAGATTTTCGCTTGGCCGGCAGCACGACGCTTCTCGCGGTATTCCAGCTCTTTACGCTTTTTGAAATCGTAGTTCTCGCGGGCCTCAACGGTTTTCAGCGTCTCGTACGCGTGCGCTATCTCGGTAAAAGCTACCTGGATGCGACGCAGCTTCACACCTTCTTCGCGATGAAACCGGTCGGGATGAAAGAGCTTGGCCATAGCGAAGTAGGCGCTCTTGATCTCGGGAATTGTCGCGTCATGGGCGATGCCCAAAACATCGTAGAGAGTTTCGGCCTTCTCCACTCGCTCCAGGTAATCCTCGAGCGAAATATCGGGAATGGGAAGTGGCAGCGGTTCTTGAGGCTCCTCGATCGTTTCTTCAACTTCGACCGGAGGCGACTCTGCTTTTTTAACGTTTGTGGCTTCCTTAATTAGCGATACCTTCGCAGTAAGGATCTCGCCGATCTTGGTCGCGGAGAAAGCCGCGTTCCAATCCCGCCGGATCAGCATGCCGCCGAGCCATAGGACGTAGAGCGACTGAATCATCGCGCTCTCAGGCAGGGTGCAGATCGGCCGGAGGTTTTCGATCGTGAGGTGATCGCCCTTGAACTGCGCAAGAGTATAGGCTTCGTGCGGTTGTAGAACAGCCGACGTTCCGGGTTTCGGAGCGCGGTAGAAAGCCTCCTGGACACTTCGGAAGCGTTGATAGACTGTCTGCGACGGCATACACCGGGCGTAGTCGATCAATACCCTGAAAACGTCGACCGTGTAGATCAGATCTTCGCGGAGCCGCGTGAGCGGACTGAAAACCCAATCGCCGTTCGGCCACGTCAGTGCATCAATTATGATCGACTCGATCTGCAACCGGACGAGATCGTCGATCTCATTTTTGGTAAAGATCTGTTTCTCTACAAGTGCCGAGGCCAGTTCGATGTCGTTCGCAAGATTCGGAAACTGCGAGAGCGTCTTTTGATCGACCTTGTTGCGGTTAAGCAGAACGCTGAACAAGCGCTGCTCGCGAGCATTGGAAGCCGCATGGACGACCGAGCCTTCGCGAAAGTAAATGATCGCCTTGTGTGCCTTGTCCGTAAGCCTCAGGCTGCCGCTGAGTTTCGCCTGAACGATCTCTACGACCAGTTCTGCGAACGGATGGCGTTGGAAATTCCCTTTTAGATCGAGGTTTTTTTGGGGTGTCATCGGAGAAATACAGACTCGGGAGGTGAGTAGCAGCCACTAAAAGCATAACAAATTTGGGACGCGAATGTTAAGTATTTATTTCGCTCCTATTGGCGTTTGACACCCTCAGAACAAACTGAGAAAGTTTTTGAAATAACGTTGTGGTGAGTGACGAGTGACGAGTGACGAGTGACAAGTGACGGGGAGTGGGGAGTGCGGCGGAGTTAAGTGAGGAGTGATGAGTATTGAATTGTGCGTGAACGACTTATCCTTCATCCCTCACCCTGTCTTGCTTGTCACTCGTCACTCGTCACTAGTCCCTCGTCACTCATTACTCCACCTTCTATTGTGAAAGAAGAAATCGAAATCCGTGAATGCACGACGCTTGACGAGCTGGCGGCGTGTGTCGACCTTCAACGCGAGGTGTTTACCCTGCCTGAGATCGAGATCTCACCGGTGCGCCATTTCGTCGTCACGAAAAATGCGGGCGGGTTTGCTCTCGGAGCTTTCGCTGAAGGAAAGCTTGTCGGATTTGTCCTAAGTGTTCCTGCATTTTTGCGCGGCGAAAAAGCGTTCTACTCGCACATGACGGCCGTTCGCGCAGATTTTCAGGGCAAGGGCATCGGTGCTCGCCTGAAGTGGGCCCAGCGGACGCGGTCGCTCGCCGAGAATATCAGGTTCATCAAATGGACGTTCGAGCCGGTAAAGGCGCGGAACGCGTTTTTCAATCTGGAGAAACTCGGTGCGCTTGTAACGGAATATCAACCGAATTTTTACGGGACCGACTATGCCGCTTCGCCGGATCAGAAGGTCGGCCTTGCCAGCGATCGGCTTTTTGCTGAATGGCACCTCGACAGCGAGAAGGTGCAGCGGATCGCAGACGGCGAGGCGTTTGTCGAGAAAAGCGAACCCGTCAGGCAGATCGCTATTCCGAGCGACTGGAGCGGTCTCGTGAGATCCGATGCGAAGCGAGCCCTCAACGAACAGCTTCGTGTGCGGGCAGATTTCCAGGACGCATTCGAGCGCGGATTGATCGGACGCGGGTTCGTTCGCGACCCGTCCGGACCCTACTTCCTGCTGTACGAGGGCGGAGATGACTGACTTTCAAATTGATCCGGACATTCGGCGAGCGAGAACGCTTCATTCCGACTTCTATACGGACGAGCGATTTTTTGAGCTGTCGAAAGAAAAGATCTTTGCTCGCACATGGCAGTTTGCCGGACGGTCCGATGAATTCGAGGGCTTGAAGCCGGTCACCTTGTTACCGGGTTTCTTAGACGAGCCGCTATTGCTCTCGAAGAGCGTCGACGGCGTCAACTGTTTCTCAAACGTCTGCACGCATCGCGGTAAGATCCTGATCGAGGAGCCGTGCACGGCCAACCTTATCCGCTGCGGATATCACGGTCGAAGGTTCGATCTTGACGGAAAGTTTTTGTCGATGCCGGAGTTCAGCGAGGTGGAGGATTTTCCCAGTGCGGATGACAACCTGCGAAGGGTTCCGGTCGCTATCCGCGGAGGATTCGCATTTGCTTCGATCGATCCGTTCGCGTCTTTCGAAGAATTCGTCGATGACGCGGCAACACGGCTTGAAGATGTAGAACCCGCCGGTTTGAAGCTTGTTGCAAAACGTGAGTATGAAGTAAATGCTCACTGGGCATTGTACTGCGAGAATTATCTCGAGGGCCTTCACATTCCGTTCGTGCATCATTCGCTTAACGAGGTTGTCGATTACGGCACCTACACGACCGAGACGTTCCGCTTCTCAAGTTTGCAGACCGCCTTTAGCTCCCCTCCTGGTTTGAGGAGGGGTGCCGACGCTTCGTCGGCGGGGTGGTCGGCTGACGGGGTGGTGCGATCGCCAGGCGAGATCGCCGGACGCTACCTGTTTATTTTTCCGAACATCATGTTCAATTTTTATCCGTGGGGGATCTCCGTCAATATCGTGCGCCCCGTCGAGCCCGCGAAGAGTGTCGTTGAGTATCTAACGTATGTGTCGGACGACACGAGGCTCGGAACCGGCGCCGGGGCAGACTTGGATCGCGTGGAGCACGAGGACGAAGCAGTCGTCGAGAGCGTACAGCGGGGAATCCGATCAAGGTTTTATTCGCGCGGTCGATATTCACCGACTCGAGAGCAGGGAACGCATCACTTTCACCGGCTTATCGCGGAGTTTATGTGCTGAGGGGGCAACCTTGACTTCCGTGTCTTCCGTGCGTTCCGTGGTTAAGCTTTGAAAAAGGAGAGAACCACGGAAAACACGGATGACCACGGAAAGGGAACGGAAGAAAAGTTGGCATAGAAGCACCTGACGAAATGGCATCGAAAATCGAGAAAGAGATCCAGAATCTCCGTGACGGGATCGGCCGGCATAACGACCTTTATTATCAACAGGCTGCGCCCGAGATCTCCGATCTGGAATTCGACCAATTGCTGGAAAAACTAAAGACGCTTGAGGCCGAGCATCCCGAATTGATCACGCCCGATAGTCCGACACAGCGGATCGGTGGCAAGGCCGAAAGTCTTAAGCCGTTTGAGCACAGGGTGCCGCTGATGTCGCTCGACAACTCGTACGATCTCGACGATCTCAAGGCGTTTACCGAGCGATGCGAGCGCTTTGCCGACGGGCGAAAGCTGGAGTACGTGGCCGAGCTTAAGATCGACGGCTTGAGCGTCGCTCTCCATTACGAGAAATGTTTTCTGACGGCCGGTGCGACCCGCGGCGACGGCGAACGCGGCGACGATGTCACGCCCAACGTAAAGACGATAAAAAAGATTCCGCTCAAACTGAAATCGGATAGCATCGAGCACGCCGAAGTACGCGGTGAAGTTTTTCTATCCCGGACGCAGTTTCAGAAGATCAACGCCGAACTTGAGATGCTGGGCGAGAAGATGTTTGCCAATCCGCGAAACTGCGCCTCCGGTACACTGCGGATGCTCGACTCGGCTATTGTTGCATCGCGGCGGCTCGACATGTTTCCGTACGACGTCCTCGGCGGCACGCAAAAGATGTTTGCGACGCACTGGGAAAATTTCGCGTGGCTTGAGGCGAATGGATTTCATGTAAACCCGCATCGCGCGTTGTGCAAAGGTTTCGATGAGCTTAAGACGTTCGTCGAAAAGATGGAGCCGAAGCGCGACAGTCTCGACTACGAGATCGACGGCGTGGTCGTGAAAGTTAATTCGACCGCGTTACAGGAAGAGTTCGGTGCGACGACAAAGGCTCCGCGGTGGGCGATCGCGTACAAATATCCCGCACGGCAGTCGACGACAAAGCTGCTCGATATCCAGGTTCAGGTAGGAAGGACGGGAGCTCTGACGCCGGTCGCATATCTCGAACCTGTTCTGCTGGCGGGCACGACGGTCGCTCGCGCGTCGCTGCACAACGAAGACGAAATAAAGCGGCTCGATATCAAACTCGGAGACACGGTGTTGATCGAGAAAAGCGGCGAGATTATCCCGCAAGTGCTCGGAGTCGTAACGACAAAACGCGATGGGACGGAGAGACCGTACAAGTTTCCGACAAAATGCCCCGAGTGTAAGTCACCGGCACTGCGGCCCGAAGGCGAGGCCGTCAGACGTTGTTCCAATCCCGACTGCCCGGCGAAGGTGAAGGCACGCATCGGATATTTCGCATCGCGGAAGGCGATGGACATCGAGGGGCTCGGCTCCGTGCTGATCGATATGCTGGTCGATAGTCGACGGGTGAAAAATGTTGCGGACATCTATACGCTGAAGGTCGATGATATCGCGAGCCTCGAGCGAAAGGCGGAGAAGTCGGCAATAAAGTTGATCGAGCAGATCGATGCGAGCAAGACACGAGGTTTGCAGCGGTTGCTGCTCGGCATCGACATTCGCCACGTGGGTGAGCGATACGCCAAGATTCTTGCCAGGCACTACCGGAGTATCGACAAGCTCACCGAAGCTACGATCGAGGAATTGGATGCGATCCACGAGATCGGCCAGGCGGTGGCCGTCAGTGTCTACGAATGGTTTCGAAACCCGCTTCACCTCGAATTGGTCGACCGTCTGAAAGCGGCGGGCGTGAAGATGGAGATCGAAGGCGGCAGGGCGACCATTGAGGATGAACGCTTCGTCGGCAAAACGTTTGTGCTAACAGGAGCACTCGAGGGATTCACTCGAGACGAGGCGAGCAAGCTTATCGAAGAGCGCGGCGGACGTGTTTCTTCATCAGTCAGCAAGAAAACAGATTACGTCGTCGCGGGTAGCGATGCCGGGTCCAAGCTCGCGAAGGCGGAGGGTTTGGGGGTAACGGTTTTGAATGAAGCCGACTTTGGTTCAATGTTGTCCGGGTCATAGAAAGCGGGCGGCCGTATGGAAAAAAACGAATTATTAGACACTTTAAGAGATGTGGTGGCTCGACTCAGTGATCTAGGCGTCGAATATATGGTCACCGGCTCGGTTGCTATGAGCGTGTACGCCACCGCTCGGACAACGTTTGATATAGATGTAATTGTGGAGATAAATCCGCGGGATGAAGAAAGATTTGAACGACGATTCGTGGGGGATTATTATGTTGACGTCGAGTCTATACGTGCCGCCCGACAACATCAGTCTATGTTCAATGTCATGAATTTCGAAACGGGTGTAAAGGTCGACGTGATTATCAGGAAGCAGACAGAATTCGAGACTGCAAAGTTTTCGCGACGTCGACGCCTGAGCATAGCTGACATGGAGTTTTGGGTTATCTCAAAAGAAGACCTTATACTGTCTAAACTCGCTTGGGCGAAGGATTCTCATTCTGAACGTCAGTTTAGCGATGTCCGAAATTTGCTCGACTCCGGTGTGGATGATGCGGCGATCGAGAAGGGTGTCGGTAACGAAGGATTGAATCTAGTTTGGGAGGCGTTCCTACAGTGGAAGATACAAGCCGAGAAATGAGAGCGATACAGCAGGCCTACTGGATGTCCCTTTCTGAAGAAGAAAGATTGCGGCGTTGCGGACGATTATTTGCGACAGCAAAGCAGTTTGTGGAAGCCCGGGCGCCTTTGGGAATCGGCGCGCTGGAGAAGAAGCTTTTCGTGTTCAAGGAAATGTACGGGTTTGACATGCCGGGAAAGGATGACGATCACAAGTAAACATGAACGATTTTTTTACTGCAAACATTCCAGAAGCGGACCCCATTATCAGCGAAGCCATCGATGATGAGGTTCGGCGGCAGACGAACGGGCTCGAGCTTATCGCGTCCGAGAATTTTGTTTCCGAGGCAGTCTTGAAGGCGATGGGTACGGTTTTCACGAACAAGTACGCTGAGGGATATCCGGGGAAGCGATATTACGGCGGATGCGAGTTTGCCGACGTCGTCGAACAGGCGGCGATCGATCGTGCGAAGGAGATCTTTGGTGCTGAGCACGCGAACGTCCAGCCGCATTCCGGAGCGCAAGCGAACATGGCGGTATTGATGACCGCGCTCGAACACGGCGACACCATCCTCGGAATGAATCTGTCGCACGGCGGACATCTGACGCACGGTCATCCGCTGAATTTTTCGGGGATCAATTACAAAGTGGCTGACTACGGCGTCAGAAAAGACACTGAGCAGATCGACTACGATGAGCTGCAAAGGTTGGCGGAAGAGCACCGGCCGAAGCTTTTGATCTGCGGTGCGTCGGCTTATCCGAGGACGATCGATTTTGAACGTATCGGGGAAATTGCCCGCGGCGTCGATGCGCGCGTGATGGCCGACATCGCGCACATCGCCGGTCTGGTTGCGGTCGGTCTGCATCCGTCGCCCGTTCCGCATTGTGAGTTTGTCACGACGACCACGCATAAGACGCTCCGCGGTCCACGCGGAGGAATGATCATGTGTCGTGAAGAATTTGCGAAAGATCTCGACCGCAGTGTATTTCCGGGCGTGCAAGGCGGGCCGCTCGTTCACATTATCGCGGCGAAAGCGGTGTCATTCGGCGAAGCGCTGCAGGCCGATTTCAAAACCTATCAGCAACAGATAATCGACAATGCTCGTGTGCTCGCGGAAACACTCTCGGGTGCGGGATTGCGTCTCGTTTCAGGTGGAACCGATAACCACCTGCTTCTTGTCGACGTTTTTATGGACGGTAAGGGAATCACTGGAAAGGTCGCTGAGAAAGCTCTCGATGACGTCCAGATAACCGTCAACAAGAATACGATACCGTTCGATACTAATAAGCCGTTCGTAGCTTCAGGGATTCGCATTGGAACGCCGGCGTTGACGACGCGTGGAATGAAGGAAGCGGAGATGCGGAAGATCGGAGAGATGATCGCCGCTGTTATCCACGAACCCGAATCCGAAGACGTGAAAAAACGCATACGAACGGAGGTTACCGAGATCACATCGCGATTCCCGATGTATCCGGGAAGACTGAAGGAGAAGCAGAACGAGGCGATTTCGGCGAACTAAGTCTGTCGAGGTCGGCGACCCGATAGACACGATAGACTCAACAGACTCGACAGACTTACTGCCTTACTCACCCCTGAGCTCAGTCTCAGAATCGAACTGATCTAAAAGCTCACGGGCTTCTTCGGAGTCGTATTCGTACGCTTTTTGTTCCAATGCGTTTGCCGCGATGTCGGCATACAGGGAATCGTCGAGCAGCGGAAGGATCGTCTGAATGGGCAGCAGGGCGAGTGTCTCGTATGCAATAGCCCGGATCTGCGGAACCTCAGTTTGTCTTACTATCTCGGCGATCTCACCCGCCGAAAACCTCTCAGCCAATCTGTCAGCAAGCTTGTCGAGCTTGTTGTAATTGTGGTTCTTGATCGCCCTCTCGGCGAGCTGGATAAACACCTCGGCCGATCCGGACCGAGCTTCCAGCACCGACACGCATGTTTCGGCAAGCTGCGCGACCTCGCTCAGTATATCCGCATTCCTGGGCGGCGCAGAACCTTTCGACTGCTCATCGAGAGCGGTCAGAAGGCGGCTCAGCTCCCAATCTGCGTGGGCGTCGTATGAAAATGTTTGTCCGGAATTGTTTGCTGGGCTTGAGCTGTTCGACTGCATAACGCCGACCAGCATCTTTTTTGTAATCGGCCGCAAGCCTTCCCAAACACTAACGACTCCGGCGCCGAGGTCTTTGATCATCATTTCAACCGTTTCAAGTTTGCAGTCACATGGGTGTCTTGTCAAGCGATTGTTCTCTCGCGCAAATTCTCTTCTATTTGCGTGAGAGCCGCTTCGAGTTCGTCGGTGGTGGCGTCGGTTGGAACGACAGTGACGAGCGCAAACGGTGATCCCGTCAGACGGCGCAATTCCCAGGCTTCGCTATCGGGGCTGGATCGGCGCGAAAACCAAAGTGCGTCGAAATCCGCGTCGCTCACTTCCGCGTTTGCGAGCTTTTTCTCGATGGAACTTCTTGTCTCAGGAGAAAGTAAAGCACGGCGGAGTTTCCAGCCGTGCTTCTCGTATAGCGAAATAATTTCGCCGACCGCATTCGCGTCGATCATTTTGTATTTGTCTGCGGCCGTTCCTTCGGAGTAATGACCTTTATGTTGCTGTTCGAATTGAGGTTGCTCGCAGGAGCCGGAACCATGTTATTGCTGAGTAGATTCGCAGCCTCGGCCTCTTTGATCGCCCGGCCGATACCCGGGGATTTGAATGTCCCGCCGAACATCTCGCCGATCGCAAGCTTCCAGCCACCGTCTTCCTGAACAAATCCGAGATCCTCCCAGCGTTTATCTTTCGAGTTCCACACTTCGACCGAGCCAAACTCGCCGCTGACCCGTTCGTCGCGGATCTCCGGGAGCGTGTCCGAAAACGTGGTCGCGGTGAAGCCGTTTTCAAACACCTTTTCGATGGGACTATTCTGTCGAGCCGCCACCATCTCGGCAAAGGCATGAGTCTTTTTCGACAACATCTTCTTTATATCTTCAGTGTTCTTCGATTTAACAGCACTATACAGCTGCTTATATGCCTCGGTCGGCGAACCGCTCCTGCTGCTTGAGGTCATATTTTCGCAGGAAAGCAGTGATACAAGAAGAACGGTCAAGAGCGCGGTAAAAAGCAAACTTCGCATAAGATTCAGTTTTAAGATTTCCTTGTCCAGGTTTGATAATCGTGATTTTGAAAAGTATAAAAGACTCTCGCCTCTAAGTAAATTGCTAACGGTACTAAAGCTCGCGAAACCGATGAAGGCCTTGAGAGTAAAAGACAAGAATGTCCGGCTTGCGGACGTCCCGGTGCCCGAAGCAAATGGCGAAGCTATCGTGCGCGTGTTGAGATCCGGAATTTGCAACACGGATCTTGAGATAGTCCGCGGATACGCGGGCTTTAGCGGTACCATCGGCCACGAGTTCGTCGGAGTGGTGGAAGCGTCGTCGGGCGCTGCTGAGCTGGTCGGTAAGCGTGTTGTTGGCGAGATAAACGTCGGCTGTGGTAAGTGCGAACTCTGTATCGGCGGCGATCAGAGACACTGTGAAAAGCGAACGGTACTGGGAATTCATGACCGGGACGGCGCTCACGCCGAGTTTCTTAAGCTCCCGTCGGCGAACCTTATCGAAGTCCCGCAAAGCGTATCAGATGACGCGGCGGTCTTTGCCGAGCCGCTGGCTGCGGCATACGGAATCTTTGAGCGCGTCGACATTCGTCGGCAAACCGCGGTTGCAGTTGTCGGCGACGGAAAACTTGGCTTATTGGCGGCGATGGCAATGGGACTTCGCGCCGATTCTGTCGTGATCATCGGAAAACATCGCGAAAAGATCTCGATCGCAGAGAAGCGGGGAATCGAAGGTATCTTGCTCGAAAATCTCGGGAATCGAAAAAAGTGTTTCGACGTGGTCGTGGAAGCGAGCGGGTCCGAATCCGGTTTTACGACTGCCATGGACCTCGTCAGACCGCGTGGCACGATCGTTCTTAAGTCCACCTTTCACGGCGCGGCAAAGTGGCAGGGCGCCCGCGTTGTTGTTGACGAGATATCGATCGTCGGTTCGCGTTGCGGGAGACTTGCACCTGCGGTGGAACTTTTGGCATCGAACAAGGTGAATGTCGACGATCTCATCAGCGAGGAGTTCAGCCTCGAGCAGGGCATCAACGCGCTCGAGCACGCACGGAAAAAGGGTGTACTGAAAGTCTTGCTGAAACCGTGATCCGTCGCCGTCAGGAGTTCGTTTATCGGGAGCAGGTTTTGGTATACTTGGCACATAGAATTGGCCGCCCCAACCCGAGAGTTTTAAGGAGAGCGATTATGTTTGATGTTCAGAAGGACGGGTTCCGCTTACGTTTGCCGCTGCTCTTAGCCGCTATACTGGCGTCAGTACCTGCGACCGCCGCCCAACTCCCGACGCCGCAGAGCTCGCCGCCCGCTGCAATCGCCATATCTCCTGAAAAACTTTCCGCCTCGTTCGCCGAGGTGGCCAGGAGGGTCGGTGCGGCGGTCGTCAGCATTGATACGAAAGGCAAAGCTCCGGAGGTTACTACTCGCGGCGAATCCACACCGGGCGATTCCGACGACATTATGGAGTTCTTTCGACGGCAGATGCCTCGGCGGCCGGCGTATTCGGTCGGCAGCGGATTTTTCGTCGATAAAGCGGGACATATACTGACAAACTTTCACGTCGTAGAAGACGCGGCGAAAATCAGCGTGAAGCTCGATTCGGGCGATGAGTTCACGGCGAAGATCGTCGGCGTTGACGAGGAAACCGACGTTGCGATCCTGAAGATCGAAGCCGGCCGCGACGTTCCATTCGTGAAGCTGGCAAATTCGGATCAGGCCCGAGTAGGCGACTGGGTACTGGCGATCGGTTCGCCATTCGGTCTGAATCGAAGCGTGACTGCCGGGATAATTTCTCAGACAAATCGCGAAACACCATCGACCTCGGTCTTCCAAAAGTTTATCCAGACCGATGCCGCGATCAATCGCGGAAATTCTGGTGGGCCGCTCGTGAATATGAACGGTGAGGTCATCGGGATCTACTCACAGATCGCCACGTCCACCGGCGATTATAACGGCGTCGGCTTCGCGTTGCCGTCGAACGAGGCAGCGTACGTCTATGAGCAAGTGCTCAAGAGCGGTAAGGTCCGTCGCGGTTATCTGGGGGTAGGACTGGAAACGGTCAAGACCGAGTTTGCGGCCGTTTATGGATTGAAAGAAGCCAAGGGTGCGATCGTTGTCGAGCTGCGTGATCAGCAAAGCGCGGCGGGTGTGGCGGGCTTGAAAGTCGGCGACGTGATCGTGGAGTTTAACGGTAAAAAAGTCGATGGCGCACAGGACCTGATCTCGAAGGTCTCAGCGACCTCGCCTGAGAACGCGGTGAGTGTTGCTTATCTGCGCGAGAACGGTACTGGGCTGGATAGGAAGACCACCAGCATCCGCCTCGGTGAACGCCCGCCGCGATCGAACAGGTCAGGCGAGGAAAGCTCGCGAACCAAGCTGCCGCTCGAAAAAACGAAAGAAGAAGCGAAACCATTTGGCCTGACGCTGGTCGAATTGACGTCGGCACTGGCCGCCACGCACAGGCTGGAGGGACAAAAGGGCGTTCTCGTGAAAGAGATAAATCCGGAAAGCTATATCGCGGATGTGAAACTTTCGAACGGCGTCGAGGCGCTTGGCGAAGGCGACCTTATTCAGCGGATCAATCGGGTGAACATCACCGACGTGAAGACATTTATTGAGACGGTGGGCAAGCTGAAAAAAGGGGATGCCGTTGTCCTGCATGTGCTGACCTACGATGTCAGGTCGCGTGCGCCGCAGCTGAAGGTCGTCCAGTTTACAGTTCAATAAATTTAGAGAATAGTAAATCGTGAATCGTGAATCGTGAAGTAGAAAAATCTCACGGTTTGCGATTTACTATTTCACGATTCACGATTCACAAAAAAAAATGGCAAAAGCAAAAGAAGCAAAGATCAAAAAGTCGTCGAAGGCCGCGACCAAGACATATTTGAACTATATCGGCGGCGAATGGGTGAAAAGCTCGTCGGGGGAGTGGTTCGACAATGTGAACCCTGCAGACACCTCGGATATAGTCGGCCGATTTCCGAGATCGAATGCCGACGACGTAAAGAGCGCGGTCGACGCGGCAAAGAACGCCGCAACAAAATGGCGGCGAACACCGGCCCCGAAACGCGCCGAGTTACTCTTCGATCTCGGTGAGATCCTGCGTGACAACAAAGATCAATTCACCAGCGATATGACGCGGGAAATGGGCAAGGTTCTAAAAGAAGCCGGCGGCGACGTTCAGGAAGCGATCGATTGCACATACTACACCGCCGGCGAAGGTCGCAGGCTCCACGGGTTTACCACACCGGCGGAAATGCCGAACAAGTTTGCGATGTGCGTTCGACAGCCGGTCGGAATTTGCGGATTGATCACGCCCTTTAATTTTCCAATGGCGATACCGTCGTGGAAACTTATTCCGGCGCTCGTCTGCGGTAACACCGTCGTGCTCAAGTCCGGTGAAGATGTTCCGCTTTCGGCCTTGAACCTCGTCAAAGCCTGCGAAGAAGCCGGGATCCCGAAAGGGGTCGTGAATCTGATTAATGGGCACGGCGCCGATATCGGTCCCGAGCTTGTCGGTCACCCCGATGTTCGGCTGATATCGTTTACGGGCTCGACAAATACCGGGCGGATCATTGCCGAGCAATGCGCCCGTGATAACAAGCTCGTTTCGCTCGAGATGGGCGGCAAAAACGCGATCATCATCATGGACGATGCTCATATCGACAATGCCGTCGAGGGTTCGCTATGGGGCGCATTCGGAACGAGCGGACAGCGATGCACCGCGTCATCACGGCTCGTCGTTCATAAGAAGATCTATAAGAAGTTTGTCGAGCGGCTCGTAGAAAAAGCGAAGAATCTCAAGGTCGGTAACGGTCTTGATAAAAAAACGGAAGTCGGCCCAGTGATCCACGAGGATGCGATGAACAACATTCTCCGATACATCGAGATCGGACAGAAGGAAGACGGGGCAAAGCTGGCGTGCGGCGGCAAACGGCTGACGAAAGGCGACTACAGCAAAGGTTGGTACATCGAGCCGACAGTCTTTTCGGATGTCGGGCCGAACGATCGGATCGCGCAGGAAGAGATCTTCGGACCGGTTACGTCCGTGATCCCGTTTTCGACGCTCGACGAAGCCATCGACATCGTTAACGGCGTCAAATACGGTTTGTCCTCGGCGATCTATACACAGGATGTCAATCAGTCGTTTTACGCCATGCAGGAGCTTTACACCGGGATCTGTTATGTGAATTCGGCCACAATTGGTGCGGAAGTTCATCTGCCGTTCGGCGGGACGAAGGGGACGGGCAACGGCCACCGCGAAGCGGGGACGCAGGTCCTCGACATATTCAGCGAATGGAAATCGCTGTATATCGATTACTCAGGTAAATTACAGAAAGCGCAGATCGATGAGGTGGAAATATAACGCCGGCCTTCAGCTGCGGCGCGCGATCAGCATTCAAGCTGAAGGAAAAATACTACTTGAGAAAAATGCTATCGCGCCGTCATTTGCAAGGCTTTGTTGTTCGGCGTGTTTGATAAGCAGCGATTTCTGCCTACGGGTTTCATTTCCTAGCCGCGCTTATCCTTTCCCAACACAATCACAGCGACACTTTGAAATAACGATAATGTTACTCCGATGAATGGTGGCGGCGAGGGGATCACGAACGCTGCGAGAGCAAAGAACGACACTAGAATTATGTTTGCGATAAGGCACAACACATAAATCGCGCGGTCTTTTTCGATATTCCTCACCCAAACAATATTCAGAAAGCCTGCGAAAATAGATGCCAACCCTGTGCCAATGAACCATACGGTGTTGTCTGTAAATCTGCTGTAGGCAAATGGTGTGAACGATAGATGGATAACTCCTATAGCGATTATCAAGTAAGCGGCGACTTTAGATAGAAGTTTGAGCATACTGTTTGTGTTTCCTGCGATTCAGCACAAGACGCACAACGATTGAGATGACGTGGGGCGAAACCGCCACCACCCAACTCTGAGTTTAACGAACAACGCGAAATGAAAGTCGCTGTTTCGCCCTCACGTCCATTGATTTGTCAGACGGCGTATTCGTATCGAGATAACGCTTGCCTCCACATTTATCACCAATTAAGAATTGTAGATTTGAGCTATCTTGCCGTTCTTCATTACCTTGAAGGAAATCCAATAGGGATTGCCGCCTAGACCTATCCTGTAACGTAGAAGGTAACTATCGCCCGCGTCTGCGCGGTCTGAAAAAGAAAAAGAAGTAAGCGCACCTTGATACGCAATCCATTGCCAAAACCCTTTCCCGGTGGATGTCTTCAGAAAGACGCGCATCGGGGGCGTAAATAAATCGGGGTCGTGTTTGCCGTTTAGCAGATTGGACATTACTTCTTTCAGCCTCAGCGTCGCCCGCGGGTCGGGGTCTATTTTTCCTTCCGGTCTCTTCAGTGCCGGAACGTAAATTCCGGCGATATCAATGGCGAGCTGGTCAAGTAATCTGTCGGCGTGGTTGCTCAGAATAATGATCGTCAATCTATCGTCGATAAATCGGTAGATGACTGACGAAAAGCCGGGCGTGCCTCCCGTGTGCTGAACGATGCGATGACCGTGATAATTGTCTATGAACCAGCCAAAGCCGTAATCAAATGATGCCAACGCTCCGTCATTGGTTTTGGCGGGAGTCCACATCTGTTCGAGCGTTGATTTTTTCAACAGTTTTTCTGTGTAAAGAGCAGCATCCAATTTCGCCATATCTTCGACGGTGGACAAAACGCTGCCTGCGGAGAAGGCTATGAATGGAAGTAGAACGGGACGGTTTTCAAATTTATTATTCACCCACTCGTAGCCGGAAGCGCGATTCGGAACAATCTGACGTGTGTCTGTGTTGCGAGTGGCGTTCATGCCGAGCGCCTTGAAAATTCGTTCGTCCAGAAACTGCCAAAAATCTTTGCCGCTCGCTTTTTCGACGATTATTCCGAGCAGATAATAGCCCGTGTTGTCATACGCCCACGTTTCGCCCGGCTGGAACTCTGACGGCAGTTTGTAGAACTCTTTGAGCAATTCATCACGCGACGGAAAGTTTTTTGAAGTGATGCTGGTTTTGAAAATATCGAGATAACCCGGCACGGCGACGTGATTCTGGATGCCAGACGTATGGTTGAGAAGATGCCGGACGGTGATGCGCTCCCACGCTTGCGGCGCGTCCGGGAAATACTTCGTTACTTTATCGTCT
>JBKKAS010000457.1:0-27264 GCA_046714595.1 Pyrinomonadaceae bacterium
GTTTGAAAGGTGAGGCCTCAGGGATTTTGAAATGAAGAACTTTTTAAGGACATCAGATCACTCGATCGACGAACTTGAACGTATGATCGATCGAGCAATGGAGATCAAAAGCGGAGGCTCTTCGGTGCGGCCTCTCGACGGAAAGTCGCTTGCACTAGTTTTATTTAATCCAAGCTTACGCACGCGGGCGGCGATGCAGGTCGGGATATACGAGCTCGGTGGAAATCCTGTAATTCTCGAACCCGGCGGCTCTTCCTGGTCGCTTGAGCATCGCGAAGGTGTGGTCATGGACGGTGACAAGACTGAACACCTGAAAGAATTTGTCCGCGTGCTCGAGAGATATGTGTCGGCGATCGGCGTGCGGACGTTCGCGGAAATGAAGGATTGGAGCGTCGAGCGGACCGATCCGATCCTGGACGCGTTCGCTCGATACGCAACCGTCCCGGTGATGAATCTCGAGTCGGCCATGCATCATCCCTTTCAGGCGATGGCCGATATGATGACGATTCGTGAAAAGCTCGGTACAGCGAAAAAGACGGTGTTGTTGACATGGGCGTGGCATCCGAAACCCTTACCGATGGCGGTTCCGAACAGCTTCGCTCTCGCCGACGCCCAGTTCGGGCACGATCTGCGGATAGCTCATCCGAAGGGCTACGAGCTCGACGGCGAGCTGATGGCTGAGATCGCGAAGCACGCTGACGCAAGCCGGAGCAGTGTGGAGATCACGAACGATGTCGCGGAAGCGTTCGACGGCGTCGACGTAGTTTACGCGAAGAGTTGGGGCGGAAACAGGTTCTACGGCGGTACCGATGCCGACATAGCCCATCGCTCCCGCTTCAGAAAACACTGGATCGTGGACGAACCCAAAATGTCGCGAACGGCGGATGCGATATTTATGCACTGCCTGCCTGTTCGTCGGAACGTGATCGTGACCGACGGCGTCATCGATTCAGCGCGATCCGTCGTGATCGACGAAGCAGAAAATCGCCTGCACGTGCAGAAGGCCATATTGTCGGAGTTAATAAAATGAACATCGGGACGCTCGATCTTTTGCGCGAATCACTTCCCTACATTCAACGATTCAAGGGCAAGACGTTTGTTATAAAGTTTTCCGGAAAGGTCACCGAAGACAAAGCCAATCTGCTGTCGCTTGCGGAGGAACTCGCGCTGCTTCACCAGGTGGGGATTCGGATCTGCGTCGTACATGGCGGGGGTAAGCAGTTGACCGAGCTCGCGCAAAAGCTCGGTGTCGTACAGACCGTGATCGAGGGCCGACGTGTTACCGATGACGATACGCTCGAACTTGCCAAGATGATCTTCCGTGGAAAGATCAACACCGAGATCCTGTCTGCGCTTCGGCATCGGGGGATTGCCGCCGTCGGTTTGTCCGGGATCGATGGCGGTGTCATCAAGGCGGAGCGGCGACCGCCGAGGGATGTTATAAACAGCACGACAGGCGAAACCGAAACGGTGGACTTCGGCCACGTCGGTGACGTAGTTAAGGTCGATACGCGACTGATCAATTTGCTTCTTGAAAGCGACTATCTCCCCGTCATCTCCTCGCTCGGCGCCGACGATGACGGCAAGATCTACAACATCAACGCGGACACGATCGCGGCTGAGATCGCTGCCGGACTCGGAGCGGAAAAGCTGATTCTGCTTTCGGATGTGAACGGAATTTATCTTGACCAGAATGACGAGACGACAAAGATCACTCAATTGACCGCGACCGAAGCGAAGCAGATGATCACGGACGGAACGGCGACGGGCGGGATGATCCCCAAACTTGAGAGCATGATCTCGTTGCTCCGCCGGGGAGTAAGATCGGCCCATGTCATCGGGGGTTCGGAGCGGAATGCTCTGCTTTCGGAAGTGTTCACTGACCAGGGAACCGGAACGATGCTGGTTTCCGATTGATCAGCAAACAAAAAAACAGGCCACGTGACCTGTTCCTTAAGATGGTGCTGAGAGCGGGACTCGAACCCGCACGGATTACTCCACACGCCCCTCAAACGTGCGCGGCTACCAATTACGCCACCTCAGCAATTCATTTTCAAAAGATCTATTTATTCGCCGGGACGTTCGTGTTTACCGGCGGCGCCGAGTTGGTTGTCGCCGCCGCGTCGGCCTGAGCTTCAAATGAATTCGTCGCCGGTGTTTCGATCAGCGCACTATTGGTATCGTCCGTTGCGATGTTGGAATTCGCCGGCTCGGTCTGCTGTTCAGTCGCAGGCGCGTCGGCCGGGATGTCCGCACCTTGAAGAACCGAAATGTTTCCGCTCAACGCCGGCATCGAGATCATCAACGCCGAAAGCATGAAAACCACGGCGGCGACGATCGTCAGCTTGGACAATACCGAAGCGGTTCCCCGCGGACCGAATGCCGCACTCGACACGTTGCTGGTAAACAGCGCGCCGGCGTCGGTCTTACCCGGCTGCAAAAGAACGGACGCGATCAGCAAGATGCAGGCGACGAAAAATATCGTGTATAAAACGTATAACAATTTATTAAACCATCCATTTGTCCGTCCAGCGGACTATCTATAATTGACTATCTTCGCGAACGTTTCAGCTTCCAAGCTGGCACCGCCGACCAAAGCTCCGTCAACGTCTTCCCGGGACATCAGGTCCCCGATGTTCTCCGGTTTTACCGATCCCCCGTAAAGGATGCGCATGCTGCCCGCGACTTCTTTTCCATGCGAATCGGCGACCGTTCGCCGAATAACACCATGCATTTCTTGAGCCTGTTCCGGCGTGGCGGTCTTACCCGTACCGATCGCCCAAACAGGCTCGTAAGCGATAATAATACGTTCCGTGTCTGTGACTGTCAAACCTTCGAGCCCTTTCGTTAATTGGGTTTTGACGACCGTTTCGGCGTCTCCTGCGTCCCTTTCGACAAGCGTTTCTCCGACGCATACGATCGCGATTAGGCCGGACTGGATGGCGGATCTTGTCTTGAGATTCACAGCCATATCAGTCTCGCAATAAAGCTGTCGACGCTCCGAGTGTCCGATGATGACATGCGAACATCCGGCGTCCTTCAACATGTCTGCGGCGACCTCACCCGTGTGAGCACCTTGCTTTGCCTCAGTGGCACAATCCTGACCCGCGACATGAATATTCGACCCTTCGAGCCTGTCGGCGACCGTTTTGAGCGCCGTAAAGACCGGGGCTATTACGATGTCGCAGTGGCTGGCATTCGCGACGAGGGGCTTTAGCTCAAGCGCCGTATTAACCGCCTCGCTAAGCAGCTTGTACATTTTCCAGTTTCCGGCGATTACGGGTTTTCTCATCTTGTATTGTCTTGCCTAAAGCGGTTCGGGGTTTGTGAGTCGCCTAACCTTAGCGTTTCTGGGTTGGCAGTACCACCCTCCGCGAACTGGTCAACCTGAGGCGTCGGTTCGGGGCCGATTCCCAATTTGAAAACTAAATTCCGCCTAAAATCTTCAAACGCGCTCGCCACCATGGCGTCGTACAAGCTGTTCTTTTCAACATCACTCATTGTCCCGCCAACGGGCGCAACTCCGTCGGGCAGTGGCGGCGTATCATGATAGATAGTCGATGCCGGGACCGACTCTAAGGTGAACTCGTACATTCCGCTTTGTTTTGGAATCGCGATACGGAAAGTCCAGTTGATAAGAATTCCCGGTTTGTAGGTTCGATCCTTCTCGGGAAGATCCTTCTCTTCGGTGGAGTAATAAATTGAGTCCCTGAATGTTGTCTCATAAACTATCAGAGCTTCCGAGCAATCAGCCAACGATCCCTGAGTGATTTCGAGGATATCTTCCGGAAACACTTCGCGGACGGCTTGAGAAAGGACGCCTACCAGCGCCGATTCGCGGGCGAGCATCTTCTCGTTCGAGAAACTGTCTCCCAACGGAAGAACTCTCTTTACGCCGAAATCTTCCTTTATCTCCTCAATCATATTCTCGGAAATCTCGGCTCGGCGGTCAAAAATAACCTGTACCTGGTAATTCCCCGTTTCGCGCGCATAGCGCAGCAACGAGGAGACCGCAGTCACAGCGGCTTGATCATGTCCATCATTCAACGATGCCTTGTATCGCGATTCTGCATTATCGTATAAAGCCTGCAGACGCGATCCGGCATTCCGCGACCACCTTCCGCTTGGATGGGTCCGCAAGTAATTTCTGTAGTTTGACGCGCCGTCTGATGTTTGTGCCGCATTCCAACTCTTGACGTCATCGAAATACTCATTCGCCACGACAGCGACTGTCATAGAGGCAACCGCGACAACAACGCCACCGAGGACGGGGATACCTAATTTGCGAAGCTTTTCCACCGGTCTGCCGGAGACGGCGTCGTGCCCGTTGTACCCTGAAATCATCTGATCGAGTTCGAATTCAGGAGGGTTTCCCCGAGCAGCCATCTCAAGATACCTTTTTTTGTAAAGGCTGATATTCTCGATCGCATCCTCGGCCACGTTAATGTCGTTGACGTACACAGCGCGCGGACTTCCGTCGTCAAAGGCTAAAGTGATTCGGGTTCTTTTGTACTGCCCGTTTTCATACTGGTGGTTCTCCTGGATCGTCACGAGTGTGTCCAGGGTTCGATATTCGAGTTCGCCGTCACGGAACTCGAAAACGTGGCCAGGCGTGACAACGAGACAGTTTCGACTTTCTCGCCGCTTTAAACGGAAGAGGACCGTGAGAGCCTGAACAATAAAATACCCTGCCACGGCTGTTACTATGGCGAAAATGACGATCTTGGCCGAGCTCCAGCGGAAGCTGTACGATAGGGAGAAAAGGACGATAAGCCAAATTGCAGAGGTCGCGCAAGCGACGATCGGAGCGTGGCTGCCCGCTTCTGGAAAAACAACGGAGCCATCCGCGCCACTGTGCCAATCCCTGAGCTTTTCTTGAACGTGCGATGGAAGATTGTTGAAAGCTACGCGCGGCATAACCAATATTATTTGTCGTCCAACGCGGCTACGCCCGGCAGTTCGGCTCCGGCCAAGAATTCCAACGTCGCGCCGCCGCCGGTCGAGATGTGCGAGATCTTATCAGCGAGTCCCGCATGGTTGACGGCGGATACCGAGTCGCCGCCACCAACTATCGAGGTCGCTCCTTTTTCGGTAGCTTCGGCGACGGCCTTCGCTATCGCAACGGTACCCTCGTCAAAGGGTTTCTCCTCGAACATTCCCATCGGCCCGTTCCAAACGATCGTCTTCGCTCCCTCGATCGCCTTCCGGAAGATCTCAATTGTCTCGATTCCGATGTCGAGTCCAACCAGACCTGCGTTTGTGAAAGCGATCGGGATCGTCTTCCGAGAATTTAGCGGATCGTAAGAATCGACGACCTGATGATCCGTCGGAAGGATCAGTTCGACACCCGCCTCTTTTGCCATTTCCTCGATCTCAAGCGCTTTCGGGATCATCTCGTCCTCGACCAGTGACTTGCCAATAGTGAAGCCTTCAGCCTTGAAAAATGTGTATGCCATCGCCCCGCCGATCAAGAGCTTGTCTACTTTGCGCTCGATCAGCGACTCGATTACCGGTATCTTGTCCGAGACTTTCGCACCACCCAGGATCGCGACGAACGGACGTTCCGGGTTTGTAAGGGCCTTCCCGAGAAACTCCAGTTCTTTTTCCATCAGTAAACCCGCGACGCACTCGCTGACGTAATGCGTGATCCCTTCGGTCGAGGCATGTGCACGATGGGCCGCTCCGAATGCGTCGTTGACATAGACGTCGCAAAACGCGGCAAGCTGCTTTGCAAACTCCGGATCGTTCTTCTCTTCCTCTGCATGGAGCCGAAGGTTTTCGAGAAGCAACACCTGCCCCGGATGCAGACGAGCGCAAGCTTCTTCGACAGAAGGGCCGACACAGTCGCTCGCAAAAAACACGCGATCGTTCTTGACCTCTGCCTTGCCTACGGCAGTCCCCTCAGTAGCGGCAACACTCTCGTCGTTTAGGTTTCCCGAAACTTCCTGAAGCTCGGGAAGGCCGCGCAAATACTCGTACACCGGACGCAAGGAGTATTTGCCTGCGTCGTACGGCGTTCCCTTTTCCTCGGCTTTCTTCTTCTCTTTGAGCGGTCGTCCGAGGTGCGACGCAAGAATGATCTTGGCTCCCTGTTCGATCGCGTACTCTATCGTCGGCAACGCACCGCGTATGCGCGTGTCATCTTCGATCTTGCCGTCCTTGATCGGGACGTTAAAATCGACGCGAATGAAAACCCGTTTACCCGCGATATCCACATCTCGGATCGTCTTCTTGCTCATAAACCCGGACTAGGTAGTTATTCTTTCGAGACTTTAATGTAGGATGCAACCTTTTTGTTCTTGAGATTCTTTTTGCCGGGGCCAAACTGTTCACAGTTTACGCCGTCACCGCCGGCTGCCGCAGGTTCGTCCGCACATACCGATGCGCGATAACCGTCCTTGACGGTGATGGATGAGGCGTGGTCATTGCCAAGTTTTCGGAACTGACCTTGGCTCGCAAGGAACGCCCCAACGTCGAACCCCTGCATCTTGCCACCTTGGGACACATCCTCATAGAGCACTACCGGCATCTTTTCTTGATCGGGCGAAGTGTCCGCCAGATCGGTTACTTCGATGAACGAGATACTGTTCGCAAACCGAAGGTTATATTTGCCCTCTTCGTGGATCTCACAATCTCCGGATCCGCGAAAGTAGATACCTTCCTCGGAACAGAACCGGGCGCGAAAGCCTTTAGTGATCACCACTGCCCTTACCTGGTTATCGTTGATCTTACCGAACTCGCCGCGATATGATCGATACATTCCCGGTCCAAAAACTTGCGATCGCCCGCCCCAGTTCTTCTGTTCGAAAGCAATTACCGACGGCGCGGATGCGGCCGCTGGAGCCGAAACCTGAGCAGGACTCGAGGCCGCAGCAACAGCAGAGCCGGTCGCGGCTGTAGCAGGACCAGGCGCACCTTTCCAGACCATGATGAAGTTGAAATCCGCCGAGAGCAGATTGTGCGTCCCTTCGCCGTATTCTTCACACTTACCACCACCCGTTTTTTCCGCGCAGAACTTGACGAAGTAACCCTTCGAAACCGTTACAGACACGTTTGTTTCTTTCCCGTCGCCCGGCGAAAGTGTCTTTCCGTCGACCTGAAAGCTTCCGACCGGAATGTCTTGCGCCGGTCCGACGCCGTTCCGGCCATTTACGATTTGGACGCCTTCGATCGCAGCACCTTGAGGCCTGACAGCGGTGACGGAGATTCCGATCAACAGGACGATGCCAAACAAACTGAAAACACGATGTGAAACTGAGCCCATAAAAACCTCACGCGTTAGAGTTTTAGAGTCCTTTATCAGCGATGAATTTGACGAGATCGCGTACCCGGCACGAGTAACCCCATTCGTTGTCGTACCAGGAGAGGATCTTCATCGTTGTGCCGCCGATCACCTTTGTATTTTCGGCATCGACAATCGACGAATTGGGGTTCCCGCGAAAGTCGATCGAGACAAGCGGTTCTTCTGAAAACGCGAGAATTCCTTTCAATTCGTTGTTCGCGGCATCCTTCAAGACCTGATTGACCTCTTCGGTCGAGGTCTCTTTCTCGACGTTGATCACGACGTCGACGAGCGAGACATTGGGCGTCGGAACGCGGACCGAGATGCCGTCGAATTTACCTTTGAGTTCCGGGATAACGAGGGCGATCGCTCTGGCGGCACCTGTAGAGGTCGGGATCATCGACAGTGCGGCGGCACGAGCGCGGCGCAGGTCTTTGTGCGGAAGATCGAGAAGCTGCTGATCGTTCGTATAGCTGTGGATCGTATTCATCAACGCATTCTTGATAACAAATTTTTCGTGGATGACCTTGGCCACGGGTGCGAGGCAGTTGGTCGTGCATGATGCGTTGGAAATGACATGATGCTTTGCCGCATCATACATATTCTCGTTAACGCCGAGAACAATTGTGATGTCCTCGCCTTTAGCCGGAGCCGAAATAATGACTTTTTTCACCGAGCCTCGGAGATGCTTCGACGCGTCCTCGGCCTTGGTAAAATGCCCCGTCGATTCGATGACGATCTCGGCTCCGACCGATGTCCAGTCGATCGCCGCCGGGTCTTTCTCCGAAAATACCTTAAAGCTCTCACCTTCAACGTTGATCGTGTCGCCGTCGGCTTTTATCTCGTGATCGAGATTACCCATCACCGAGTCGTACTTCAGAAGGTGAGCGAGCGTCTTCGTATCGGTGAGATCGTTTACCGCAACGAAGTCGATATCCTTATTTCCAATACACGTCCGCATGACGTTTCGGCCGATGCGTCCGAACCCATTAATACCAACTTTGATACCCATCTGTGATGATAATCCTCCGAGAGTAACTAATATATTAAAACGTTCAAGATACCGTAATCACGGGCAAACATCAAAGCTAACGACGAACACACGTGGGCCAAATTGTTGAAACTATCCGAATTTCTGACACGTAGTACCCGATTGAGTTTTTTGCTTTTACCAAACTAGCTTATCAAAGCCTGGAGCAATCCGATAATGACAATTCGCCGCAGCAAAAAGCTGCTTTTCACGACGATCTTTGTGTTCGTTTTCACCTTGGTCACGACTGGAGTTCATGGACAGAACGAACAGGTTGCAAAGAACACCTCCGAGACGATCGAAAGTACAGTGCTGATTGAGAAGCCGTCGTCCGATACCTCACCGGTGGTCGAGACTTTGGCCCGTTCGCGCCCGGACCTGACGCGAATCGGCGTCCAAACCGGTCAGCCGGTCTCACTGTCGTTGGATGAGGCGATCCGCAGGGCACTCGTCAACAACAACACGATCGAGGTCACTCGCGACGACGTCCGGTTTCAGGAAACTCAGATCCGCTCAATTCTTGGATTCTACGATCCCGTCTTCAACATCACGCCGACGTACACGCGAAACTCGACGACCGGCAACGCCTCGGGAACGAACGACTTTACTGTGAATTCGAACGTCACGCATTTTTTGCGTCAGGGCGGTGGAAACTACCAGGCATTTTTTAACAATACGCGAACCGAAAACGCGTTCTCGCAGCAGCAGGTGAGCTCGGGAAATCTGGCGGGCGGCGGTGGCAGTGCGGTCTATTCGTCGCAGTTGGGTTTCCGATACACACAGCCGTTGTTTCGCAATCTTAAGATCGACGCCAATCGACGGAGCTTGAAGATAGCTCGACGTCGGCTCGAACAGACCGACGCCGATTTTCGACGCCAAACGATCGAGATCATCGCCCAGGTTCAAAGGACGTATTGGGACCTCGTCTTCGCGCTTCGCGATCAGCAAAACCGTCAGGCCAATCTTGATCTGTCACGGGAAAATCTTCGTCAGGTCGAAGCTCGCATTCGTAACGGAGCTTCGGCTCCGCTGGCCCGCTGGGAAGTGGAAACGGAACTTGCGAACCGCGAGAGCGATCTTCTGCTTGCGACACAGCAAGTCTCGATTACCGAGAACAGCCTGAAGCAGCTCGTGCTGAGGGATGCGACCTCCGCGGAATGGACGTCGAGCTACGTGCCGACGGATAAGCCTGCCTTCTCGATGGATACGCTTAGCCTTGATGCCGCGATCAAGGACGCGATGGACAACCGGTACGAGCTTCGGCGTCTGAAGCTGGCGTCGGATATCAATAAGATCGACATCGCCTATTTCAAGGATCAGACCAAGCCTCGGATCGATCTGAACACGCAGTTCTCGCTTGATGGACTGTCGCTTGGTGGGGCGTCGACCGATCCGATAACCACGCGGCAATTCACTGGTAATGATGAGATCCTGCTCAACGCGCTCAACACACTATTGACGCCCGACATTCCGAACCCGCCAGTTGTTATACCGGGTACTCCGTCATTTCTTGTCGGAGGATTCGGACGCTCGCTCGCCAACACGTTTCGTAGTGATGCTCCGAACTATTCCGTTGGAGTCACGATCTCGTTCCCGTTCCGTAATCGGACCGCAAAAGCTGACTTAGCTGGAGTACGAGTCCGGGAGAACCAGATAGCGACACAGATGCGTGCCCAGGAGCAAGTAGTTATCGTGGAGGTTCGTAATTCCGTGCAGGCGCTCGAAACGGCACGTCATCGGGTCCTGGCGGCACGGCGGGCACGGGAGAATGCTGAGGAGCTCTTAAAGGGCGAACGGGCGCTATTCGATGCAGGCAGGTCGACGACGTTCATATTATTTCAGCGCGAGAACGCACTGACGAACGCACGTAACGCCGAGATACGCGCCGAGACCGATTACAACAAGGCGATCGCGGATCTTCAGCGTGCGACCTCAACTACATTCCAGATGAACAATATCGAGGTCGATTCTCCGACCGACAATAAATGATCGATCATAGATCGTTCTGCATAATTAAGCCCGTCGATCTATGGCGGGCTTTTCCCTTTCCCCTTTTCGACTTACAATCTCTCCGTGAAGATCTCGGACGTCATCATTACCCTTAATAAAGAAAAGAATATTGCTGACGCTGTCGCTTCGGTTGCGTGGGCGGACGAGATCATCGTCGTCGATTCGGAAAGCACGGACCGCACCCGGGAATCGGCCGAGTCGTTTGGCGCGACCGTTATCGTCAATCCGTGGCCCGGATTCTCAGCACAGAAACAGTTCGCTGTTGACCATGCAGCCAACGATTGGATCCTGAGTCTGGATGCCGATGAACGCTTGTCGGAAACGCTCCAGAACGAAATCCGCAACATTCGAGAAAACGGATCGCCAGCCGACGGGTATCGAATCCCGCGCCTGTCGTATTACATGGGGCGGCCTATAAAACACGGCGGCTGGTACCCGGATCTGCAGCTTCGTCTTTTCAACCGCCGAAAGGGACATTGGAACGGGGCCGTTGTACATGAGTCGGTAAAGATGGAGAGCGGAGCTGTATGCGGCAATCTTACTGGCGATATCATCCACTATTCGGTTGAGAATGCTGACCATCATCGGCGAATGATCGCCGAAAGGTATGCGCCGCTCGGAGCCCGTAAGATGTACGATGAGGGCCGCCGAACGTCGCCCATGAAGGCGGTATTCTCATCGTGGTTCGCCTTTATTCGAGCATATTTTCTGAAACTCGGTTTTCTGGATGGGTACGCAGGGTTTTACATCGCCTACTTCGCAGCTCACCACGCTCTCATGAAACATCAGCTGCTGATCGAGATGCAGCTCCGTGACAAAAGCCGATAACGACCGGGTTACGACAACCATTCGATTTATTTTCACATCATATGTTCAGTTTTCCCGGCGATTGCGTTATATTTTTTGTATGCCCCAAGGGCGCTACACCATGAAATTTATCCTCATCATCTTGCTCGTTTCTGCTGCCCAACTCGTTCAGGCCCAGAAAGGCATCGACACCCAGACACAAAAGATCAAGGAAGAGTCGAACAAGACGACGACGCGAAGCTCGGATGCGACGCGGTCCTTCGATTGGGGCAAGGGCAAGACGGAGGTCCGCGATCGACTGCCTAATCCATACAAACTCAATTCCCGGCGCGACGTGCTCGTCGAAACAATACTTCAGGCATTGAAAGAGCGAAAAATAATCGTCGATGAGGCGTCATCACGTTTGACCGACGGCATAATCATTACGCAGCCGTATGTGTTTTCGAAAGGACCGGTCATAACGCAGAACGAGCTGAACCGGTACGGCGTTTTATCGTTTGCCGACACAGCCTGGTCACGTGGACAATATTCGCTGACGATCGAGGTGCAGTCGATCGACGGAGTACAGAACAACGTCTCAGTCAATGCAAAGGTCGAAGGCCGAGCCGGCAACGGTTTGACATCCGAATGGAGGACGGTTCAAAGCTCGGGGCTCGCCGAAGAAGAATTTCTCGTCAAGCTCGTCGAGATGGTGACCGGTAATTCGCCCGACACTCCTAAACCTGTTGATCAGTAGTTTATGATTTCGCATTTCGTAAAGCTTTTCGTATTCGGCCTGCTGTTGACGGCAGCCGTGGCCGGGCCGTATGCACAGCAGCCGGATCCGATTCCCGATGCGAGCACGAGATCGGGAAGGCGATCACTTGCGGACAAGCCGTCTGGCCTTGATGAAATGCTGGCCAAGCAGCGTGCGGCGCGCGATAAAAAGGATCACGAGCAAATGCTCGAACGTGGTGATCAGGCACTAAGGCTCGCAAATCAGCTCGAGGCTTCCTTCGCCCAGAACCATGGATTTTCTCCCCAGGACAAAGCGCGGCTCGAATCGCTTGAAAAGGTCGTCGTCAAGATTCGCGAAGAACTCGGTGGCGACGATGACACCGACGACCATGCGAATCGTATGAAGTCGTCAGACGAACCGAAACCGTCGACCATTGAGGAGGCTTTCACATTCCTGCGCTCGACAACGGTGAAGCTCGTCGACGAGCTAAAGCGAACTTCACGTTTCAGTATCTCTGCCGTTGCGATCCAGAGTTCTAACAGCGTCCTTAAGCTCGTTAAATTCCTCCGCCTCAGGAAATAGCGCAGTATGCCGACTTTCCGATCTGTTTGTGCCTTCGTCCTGCTCTCAATACTTTCAATTTCGCTTCCCGTGTTCGCACAGACCGACGACGATGTCGTCACCGTTGATTCGTCGGTAGTTGTCGTGAATGCAACGATAACCGACTCGAGCGGCAAGCACGTTCCCGGACTGAAACAGAACCACTTTACGATCCTCGAAAATGGGGTCGAGCAAGCGATCAACTTCTTTGCCGCCGAGGAGACGCCATTCGCCGCAGTCATTCTTCTTGATACGTCCGGCAGCATGGAAAATCGCGTGAGCATGGCGCGCTCGGCAGCGATCCGATTTCTCGACGGCCTTCGCGAGACCGACACCGCCGCGATCTACCGGTTCGATTTCAAGGTCTCGCTTGTTCAGAAATTCTCCAATACTCGCGATGTTAGCCAGCAGATATTCGATCTAAAGGCCGATGGCATGACCGCACTCAACGACGCAGTCTTTCAGGCAGCTCAGGACCTGGCGATCCGGCCGGAGAAACGACGGGCGATCATCGTGCTGTCGGATGGAATGGACACGTTCAGCGGCAAATCGGCGGACAAAGCGCTGAAAGCCGCGCAGGCCGCGAATGCTTTGATCTACACCGTGGATATGTCGGCGATCGACACGAGCGCTAAGCAGCGAGTTCAGAACCAGGCCGTGCTCCGCAACTTTGCCGAAAAAACAGGCGGGATGTTCATTTCGACACCCGGCGGTGTCGCCATGCGCTCCGCATTCGCGAAGATCGTCGAGGAGCTCGGCGTGCAATACACGCTTGCGTATCAGCCAAAGAACCTGACAAAGGATGGAAAATGGCGGGCGATCGAAGTCCGTGTCGCGAGGCCGAATCTAACGATCCGTACCCGCAAGGGATATCACGCCGCTAAATAACGGTAAGCTGTAAACGGTAAGCTGTAAGCTCGAGACTGTCCGATCGAACTTACCACTTACCGGTTACCACTTACCGCTATAACAGGCTCGTCTTATTCCGTGATTTATCCGCGTGGCGGTCGAGGGCTAGTTTGATCAGCTCGTCAATAACTTCGGGAAAGTTCATCCCGCTGCCGGCCCACATCTTTGGATAACCGGAAGCGTCCGTCAGGCCGGGCATCGTATTGATCTCGTTTACAAGCAACTCGCCAGTATCGTTCCGCAGGAAAAAGTCGACCCGGGCAAGCCCGGATCCATCAACCGCCTTGAACGCGGTCACCGCCATCTCTTGTATCTTCTTCGTAAGCTCGGCCGAGACGGCGGCCGGGACGACGAACTCGTTATTGCCGGTGTCTGAATATTTTTCCGTATAGTCGAGAAATGCCTTTGTCTGATCGCGGATGAGATATTCACCGGGCAGGCTCGCACGCGGTTCGTCGTAGCCTATGACGGCACATTCTATCTCGCGCGCAAGAAGTGCTTCCTCAACGATGATCTTGCGGTCGTACTCTGCAGCCAGGGTGATCGCGTCACGAAGCGACGCTTCATCCACTGCCTTCGAAACGCCGACCGACGATCCGAGATTCGCCGGCTTTACGAAACACGGAAATCCAAGTTTCTTGCTAACCAGCGACACGACCGCCGCAGGATCAAGCTCGAACTCGCTTCGCAAAAACCAAAGGTGCTTACAGATCGGCAATCCCGCGTCGCGGAACAGGATCTTCATCACGGCCTTGTCCATCCCGCACGCCGATGCCAGAACGCCGCAGCCGACGTACGGAATGTCCGCCATCTCAAGCAGGCCCTGGATCGTACCGTCTTCGCCGAATGTGCCATGCAGCACGGGAAAAATGACGTCGAGCTGCATCGTTCCGCCCTCGCCGTCCGTCACCGTGAGACCGCCTCGTGTCGTTTCACCTGACAGTGCGATTGACGATTCGGAAGCATCGCCGAGGCTTTCTCGAAAAATGCTTTGCGTGTGTTCGGGAAATTGTCGAACGGATTCCGCCGGACTTAGCCAGCCACCCAACTGATCGATGGCGATCGGCACGACATCGTACTTCTCAGGGTCGATCTGCTCGATCACGGTCTTTGCCGAACGGATCGCGATCTCATGCTCGCCGGAACGCCCTCCGAAAATTACACCAACGCGAAGTTTCATAAATTTACGTTCGTGCGTTTCGTGTGATTCGTGGTTTCAGCTCTTGGCAAGACAGAAACCACGAATCACACGAAACACACGAATAAAGAACGTGGGTCGTACTCATCGGTTCCAAGACTCAAAGAATAGTCTTCCCGAGAACAGAAAGTATCAGCTCGCACGCCAGCTCGACAGTAATGTTGCTTTGGTCGAGCATCGGGTTCACCTCAACGATCTCGAACGAGCGCATGCCGCCGTGTTCCGCGATCACTTCAAGCGCGAGATGGGCCTCTCGATAGGTCGCACCGCCGCGAACCAGCGTACCCGAGCCGGGTGCGAACCGCGGGTCGATCATATCGATATCGAATGTTACTGCGTACCCGCCGGGAGCTTTCGAGGCGATGGCGATGGCATCTTCGACACACGCCAGCATCCCACGCTTGTCGATATCGCTCATCGTAAAGAATTGATCGCGAAGATCCAGCTCGTGAACGCGGCCCCGCTCACCTGCGTCGAGATCGCGAGCGCCGACATGGGCGCAGTATTCGCGTTTGATCTTGGGTGAGAAGCCTACGAGGTCGACGAGATCGGGATGGCCGTGGCCGAGGATCGTGGCGAGCGGCATCCCGTGGATATTTCCGGACGTCGATGTCTCCGGCGTATTGATGTCGGCGTGCGCGTCGAACCAGATCAGCCCGATGTCCTCGTTCTGCTCGCGATAATGCGACGCTATCCCGGCGACAGATCCGATCGCTATCGAATGGTCACCGCCAAGGATGACCGGGATCGCCCCGTCGGACAAAATACGCTTTACGCCGTTCGCGATATTCGCGCTCGAGGCGACCATCTCAGGAAGGTATTTAGGATTTGCAGTCGCCTCGGGTGGCGTCTGAGGTCTGACGATGTCGACGTTTCCGTGATCGGTGACTTCGTAGCCAAGAGAGCGAATATGGTCGATCAGCACGCCGCCGCGCATCCGGGACAGCCGCATCGCCTCGACACCCAGCTCGCTGCCCGTCTGTCCCGCACCGTACCCGAGCGGAACGCCCAGGATCCCAACTTTTCTACCGTCGCCGAATGGTTTCGAACTCATAAAAAACTATATCTCGCCGAAGCCACTGGCGAACATCGAAGTTATCGCGTCAAATGCTTCCTTCTCATCTACGCCGTCCGCCTCGATATTCAAGATCGTTCCTAAGGGAGCGGCCAGAGCCAGCACGCTAAGAATCGATTTTGCGTTCGCGTATCCGTCGGAATCGTTTCGCCGGATGGTGATCGTACTGCGGTACTTTCCGGCAAGCCGAACAAGTTGCGCGGCCGCGCGTGCATGAAGCCCGAGATGGTTAACGACCGTCACGCTACCCTCAAGCATGTTTTTTCAACTGCGGCTCGAGCAGCGCGCTGGTCCGGTAGATGGCCTGTTTACCCTGGTCCTCGATCTCGCGGGCGAGATCGGCGAGTGACATTTCTTTGGTATTCGAGGCGAGCTTTATGACCATCGGAAGATTGACGCCGGTCACGATCTCGACCTCCCCCTCTTTAAGAAACATCGCCGAAATATTTGTCGGCGTTCCGCCGAACATGTCGGTAAGCACGACAACGCCAATGCCCTGCGAGACATTTTTTATGGCCCGCTCGATCTCGTTCTTTGCTGCCTCGACGTCGTCGTGCCAGCCGATGGAAACCGCGACAATATGACTCAGAGCGCCGACAACCGTTTCCGCCGCCGCCAACAACTCGGTCGCGACCTGACCGTGTGAAACAATAACTCCGCCAACTTTACTCATCTGTTTTTCGGGCATTCGTGCTGGTTCCATTTCGTGTGTGCTCTTATTAATTCGTGATTTCCGGTTCCTAGAAGTCGGAAGGCTGGAACCACGAACTCACACGAAAATACACGAAAATTATTTTTGCATATCGCGATGAACAACCGAAACGTTGTATTTTCCTTTTTTTAGTTCGTCCCGCAACCGGTTCGCGACCATTACCGACCGGTGGCGGCCGCCTGTGCACCCAACACCGATCGTGAGGTACGACTTCCCTTCGCGCTCATAAAATGGCAGCAGGTACTTAAGCATGTCGGCGAATCTGTCGACGGTTTCGGCTACTTCGTCATGCTTGTCGAGAAACTTGCGGATCTTAGGATGATCGCCCGTGAGTTCTTTCAAATTCCTGTCGAAGTACGGATTAGGCAAATGCCGTACATCGAATAGCAGGTCAAGATCGCGCGGATTTCCGAACTTATGCCCGAAGCTTATGATCAGCACCTTAAGCGGAGTTCCCTCCGCGGCCCGGCTGAATTTCTCAACGATCAGTCGGCGCAGCGTGTGGACCGTGTGATCGGATGTGTCGATTATCAGATCGGCCGATTGCCGAATCTTGTCCATCGCCTTTCGCTCTGAGCGGATGGACGACAGCAGTCCCTTACCGGTGTCCGCGGGGTGCGGTCGTCGCGTCTCTGAAAACCTTCGCTGCAGGGCTTCGTCAGAGGCTTCGAAAAAAACGACGTAAGGGGCGAGCTTCTTTTTTTCAAGTTTCTTTAGCTCGGCGGGAAACTCCGCGAGGAAGTGGCGCTCGCGAATGTTTATCACCAGCGCCGCACGCTCTATTGCGACGACCTCCTGATCGGTCGGAAGCAGAAGCCGCGAAAACGTCGAAAGCATCGTCAGCGGGAGGTTATCGACGCAGAAGTATCCAAGATCCTCAAATGCGTTTGTCGCAGAGCTCATTCCGGAACCGCTGAGGCCGGTGATGATCACGAGATTGCGAAGATTGTTGGTATCAGGCGAGGCCTTGGCCATAAAAACATCAAATGTGTTGGACCTGGTTCAGAAGTGCCGCATGTTTTTCGACCAGTGATCCGGCAGCGTCCGAACCGCTTTCCCGACTGATAAAAAGCCGGGCCGCCGTTTCGACGAGAGTCGCCAGGTTTCTTCCCGAGCTCACGGGCAAAACGAATTTCGGTATCGTCCGATCACGAATGTGGTGCTCATACACGACGTTTCCGATCCTTTCAACGTCAGTCCATTTCTGCAGCTCTACGCATACGTCGATCTTCGACTCGACCGTTATCGCATCCTCACCGAACAGCTCGCGGATGTTTATTATTCCCAAGCCGCGAATTTCAAGCAGTTCGAATGTCAACGCCGGAGCCCTGCCGTAAAGTCGATCGACGATGACGGAGATCTCAACTACGTCATCCGCCACGAGATGATGGCCCCTCGTTACCAGATCGAGCGCACATTCCGACTTGCCGATACCGGATTCTCCGATCAGCAACACTCCGGTATCGAGTACTCGAACCAATACTCCATGCAGCGTGAACGGAGCTGACCAAACTTTATTCTGTGAATCGGCCTTCGAGATGTTCTGCATTGACTTTACGGCTCGATCAAGCCGTAGTTGCCGTCCTGACGTGTGTGTATGACAGAGATCTTTTGGTTCTCGGCATTCCGGAATACGAGAAAGCCGTTTTGTTCGTCGGTCAAAAGCATGGCGGCTTCATCGACCGTAACTGGTTTTACCGCATAACGCCTTGTCTTGATGACTCGCGGACCGGAAGGAGTGGGTTTGACCTCGGTTTCGCTTTGCACGATCGTGCTTACTCGCTTGGCGCGGTGCGATCGGTCGATCACCTAGTTCTTTAGTTTCAGGGCCTGCTTCTCGATCTTGTCGATCGTTTGGGAAAGGGATTGATACATATCCGAATTGCTGGTCGCCGCCGTCAATACGTCGTTGCGCCAATTCAAGATAATTTCCGAACGATGCCGCCCGCGCTCTACCTCGATGATCACGTGGGCTTTGACCGGCTTGCCATTGAAAAGATGACTGATGCGGTCGAAATGATTCTCGACGTGTGAACGAAGTGCCGGCGTTACCTCGATATGCCTTCCCGTGTATTCAAATTTCATAAGTCCCCCTTTTTATAAAAGCAAAAACTGACCGAAAACAGTTAAATAACAGTCTTTCTCTCACGCGACCCAGGGATATTCATTTGATCGCGGTATTTTGCGACCGTGCGCCGCGAGAGTTTTACACCTTCCTTACTAAGGACCTTCGCGATCTGTTCGTCTGTCATCGGTTTCTTAGAGTCTTCATCCTCAACCATCTTCTTGATCCTGAGTTTCAGGATGCGGGTTGAAACTTCCTCGCCTTCCTCGTTCATCATACCCTCGCTGAAAAAGCGGCGAAGCTCGATGACGCCCTGAGGCGTATGGGCATATTTACGATTGACGACACGCGAGATCGTAGAGAGGTGCATGCCGATGTCCTCGGCGACATCCTTGAGCATCATCGGTTTTATGTGCTCGACACCATGATCGAGAAAGTCTTTTTGACGATCGACGATGCACTCGACCACGCGATAGATCGTCTGTCGCCGATGTTCGATATTCCGAAGCAGATCGACAGCACCACGAACTTTCTCTTTGATAAAGTCTTTCGTCTCTTTTGAAGTATCCGGTTGATCGACCAGTTGATGATACGTCGGACTGATGCGGAGCCGCGGACTGCCGTCGTCTGTAAAATAAATAATATATTCGCCCTCGAGCTTTTCGACATAAACCTCGGGCGCCACAAAGATCGCTTCCTCGGCCGCATACCGACGGCCCGGATACGGATCAAGAACGCGGATCTTATTTATCTCTTCATCAAGGTCGTGAATATCGCGGCCGGTATCTTTGGCAAGGTGCTGCAGGCGATGCGGCTGCAGATCTTCGAGGTGATCGCGGACAAGCTCAGCCGCCAGACTATCGCCCTCGCCGTCGGCTTCGAGCTGGGCAAGAAGACATTCTTTTACATCGAGCGCTCCGCATCCGACAGGCTCGAGCGCCATGACGATATTTCGTGCCTTTTCGATCGCCTCGAGACTGCATTCGCTAATTCCCGCGAGCTCCTCGACTGTCGCCGTCAATCGTCCGTCAGCGTCGAGATTTCCGATCACGCTCAAACATACGTCGAGCATCTTCTCGCCGATGTCCAGCATGTGCAGCTGCCATTCGAGATGCTCGCTGAGCGATTCGGTGTGTGAAAGAAACTGTTCGAAGCTGGGTGCGTCGTCCTTGTATTCGATCTCCTGAGTCCTGTATCCGGGATCAAGATAATCCTGGAACTCCCGACCGTAATCGATCTCTTCGAATGAATCGGATTGTTCCTGATGTGTCTCGTCCGAGGAGTTGGATTCGGCACTCCCGCCATCCAGTCCATTCTCGGTCGGTGCGTCCGCGATATAACTTTCCCCGCCATCGAGAAAATCGGGCGCAGCATCCAGGATCGCCGCTGCTGACTCGGCTCCGTTCGAATAAACTTCGTCGTGCCCATCCGAGTTTTGATCCAGTATGCTCTCCGAGATCTCCTGGACCTCTTCGCCCGGCTGAACCTCTTCGAGGATTGGATTTGCGACCAGCTCTTGCTCGATCAATTCGTTCAATTCCAGCGACGTCATCTGCAGCATTTCTATCCGCTGCCGAAGCTGCGGAGTAAGAACCATTCTTTGCTGAAGTTGAGTTGTGAGCCTCAGTGATGACATAAGAAATTAAGCGACAATTCCCCCCATATTCGTTGTGGAACCATAATTGCTAAACTAACCGAATTATACGGGTTTTGAAAAGAAAATGAAACGGAAGGCGCTTTACAGGGTGAATCGTTCGCCGAGATATAGGCGGCGTACATCAGGATCCTCGACAAGAACGTCAGGCTGGCCGCTGCGCAGGATCTTGCCCTCGGACATAATGTAGGCACGGTCGGTGATGCCGAGCGTCTCGCGAACGTTGTGATCGGTGATCAATATCCCGATTCCCTGCCTTTTGAGATAGAGAATTATCTCGCGGATGTCATCGATCGCAAGCGGGTCGATTCCGGCGAACGGTTCGTCAAGCAGAATGAATTGCGGCTCGGTTGCAAGGCAACGCGCGATCTCAACTCGTCGTCGCTCACCGCCCGAGAGAGCATCGCCGCGGATCTTTCGAACGTGCTCGACACCAAACTCATCGAGCAGCTCATCGAGGCGCTGGAAGCGTTCGGCGCGCGAAAGCTTTTTTGTCTCAAGAACCGCGAGGATATTTTGTTCGGCGGTAAGCTTTCGAAAGATAGAGGGCTCTTGTGGAAGGTAACCAAGCCCAAGGCGCGCCCGAAGGTACATCGGCAGGGGCGTAACGTTCTTGCCGTTTATGTAAATGGCTCCGTGCTCGGTCCGTTCGAGCCCAACCATCATGTAAAACGTCGTCGTTTTTCCGGCGCCGTTCGCACCAAGAAGCCCGACCACCTCGCCCTGTGCAACGTTGACGCTCACATCGTCGACAACTCTGCGACGCCCGTACGTTTTCTGAAGGTTGAATGCGGCGAGCGAGTCGTGTCGTGGGTCGTGTCCGTTCTGCGATGGCGTTTGAGTTTTCTTGAAGGCGTCCACGTGCGGTAAGTTAGTTGCTCTTGACTTTGTAAACCGATCGGATACGTCCACCGGTATTCTGCTTCGACCGGCCCTCACTGACGACCCGATCGTCTCTTAAAAATACGGTCATCTGACCTCCCGACGAAGATCCATTCTCCGCATCGTCGACACGTGCCGGATTACCTCGGAGCGTGATGCTTTCGGTGGCGGCGACATACTGCGCGGAATCGCCAACAGCTCGTCGGTTCGGCTGCGTTATGACGACGTTGTTTTCAACCTCGGAACGCGAAAGCTCGTTTCGTTCATCAAGGTAGATGTTCGCGAGTCCCGCAAGGATCCGGTCCGTTCCCTGCCTGATGTCGACATCCGTTTCATAACGCACAAGACGCGAATCGCGATTATAAGTCATCTTGCGAGACGAAACATAGACCGGAGCACTTGTATCCTTGCCGTTATCCTTACGCCGGACGTTATACAGGAGGCTCTGCACATTCCCGTCGGCGACAAACTGACCTTGCTGCTGCTGGATAAAAAGCTGATTCGCCCGCACGTAATTATTCTCCTGCCACCCGCGAGCGTTTCCGGTATAGACTGCCGTCTCGGCCCGATGATCGAACTCTGCCGACTCCGAGGTGATAAAAACGGGCTTGTCGGTCGAGCCAAAAGGCGTTGCACCACCGGTCGACTTCTGACTGTAATAGGTCGTGCTGGCGCCACCGCGAAGGACTGACTTCTGATTCTTAGTATCCCAGTCGATCTCGCCGCCCTTTGCCCGAGCACGCGAATCCCACACAGTCGGCTCACCGCCACGCATCCGGACCGTCTCATCGGCTTTTGTAAAGCTTATCTGGCTCGCGATCGCGTTGCGATCGGCCTCAACAAATTTTGCATTTCCGGCGGCGTCTAAACGCTCGATATCCTTACTTTGAGCATCAAAAACCGCCGTTAGTTTTTCTGCCGTGATCGTCTGTGTTGCTCGATCCGAAGCCGGTACGGTCGGAACCCGTACGGTTTTCGTTTTACTTCCGGCGATACATTCCTTCGCATTATTCCCCGTCGGAAAAAACTCGCAGTCGAACCGGGGAGCGTTGATCGTGGTCACGTAAGTTGCCGGCGTGGCACTCAAGGGCTCGACAAAAAGCTCGGCGTTGCCGACCGCTTCCGCTCGCTGGATGTCCTTGCCTTCACCATTGAAAATCGTTTGAACCTTGTCTGCGGTGACGCGCTTATTCGCCGCGTCCGCGGTCCCGCTCGGAACATCCATCTGGATAGTTGTGCGGCCATCCGTAGACATCTTCTCGAGTAGGCCTTCGCCCTTGAACGCGAGGCGGATAGCCTTCGGTGCCGTCATCGTCACCTTCGAATACTCGACAGCGTTCGCCGGGGTCAGTACCGCACGCCCGTCTCCCAGAGCATTGGCGTTCAGCAACTGCTGATTCTCATTGAACGCGGCGTTCATCTCATGCGCCGAAACTTCCGTCGTTCGCTCCGCCGTTGCCTGGCGCAGATATGCGTTCCCTCGAATATTTGAGGCCTTCAGCTTGTTCGCCGGATAAAGCTCGGCGTAGATGTGGTCACCCTTCAAAAACTCGGCACCATGCGTAACTTCCGCGTTTCCGTCAAGAAAGATCTTGCGATTCGATTGCTCGTAGACAGCGGAATTCGACGTGATGATTGTCGCTTTATTCTCGGCCGATGTGTTGATCCGGACGCCGTTCCGCAGATCGAACCGATCAATGTCGCGCTCGTAAACGGCAAAGCCCGACTGAATTTCGGTTGGCGAATTGTCCGGCCGATTCGCAATGATCGAAACATTATCGTGTAGTTCAAGTTTCTTTAGATCACGACTGCCCTTGGTCTTCTCGATGAGAAACGCGACGGCACGATCTGACTTGATGTCCGATGTCCCGGCCGCGGCGACAACATGTGCGTCGACTCCACCGCGAAACTCGATCGTCTCTTCGGGTTGATTATAGACAGCGTAAGCAGCCTTCACCGACGCTTGCCTAACGTTCGACGATGCTAGCTCCGCCGACCCGGAGGTCTCGATCTCGACGTCCCGCAAAAGCTCGAGTTTCTTTTCGGCAATTCTCACGACCGCGCCGAAGGCTCTACCTTTAACTCCTTCGCGTTCGAACTCGACAATCTCGTCAATCGTAGCCACCTCATCCACTTTTTTATAGGTGACCTGTTCGGTGCGAACCTTCAACGCATCGCGGGTTTCGATATTCACCTTGCCGGCAAAGTATCCGGTAAAATTCTTATTTTCTTCAGGGATGTAAACTGCCTTTTCAGCGGTGATCTTGTCGGAAGCTCCGCTGACCGCGTCGAAGACCTCCAGATAGACGTTCTCCAGTTCCTGATGATTATCGGTGAACGTTGTTCCTTTGTCGGCCTTGATGTAGTACTTGACGACGTCGCCTTCCATCTCGCGTCGCTCATAGTCGTTCACAACGGCTACGACATCCTTCGACAGCGAGGTCGGAAAGCCTTTCATTCGGAACTCGGGATCGCTGCTCGACCTGTAAAATCCGATGGCGATCGCCAGGATCGTGAGCGCCAGAATACCGATCGCCGCGTAGCGAAAATATAGCGGCAATTTTGCCCGCAGATGAAAATCTTTGGTCGTTGTGGGTGTTTTATCGGCCACTGGCTTCAATTATCTGCCCTCACATCCTCGACGACAAGCTGCAGGCGGGCGTTTCCCTGCCATATGTTGGCCTCAGCGGTATAGGCCAGTTCGATGCGTGAACCTGGCTCGATGGTTCGCTCCTTTGATCTCTCGACGCCGTCCCACCACACCGCTTCAAATCGCCGGCCAGTATCGTCCTCGAGCCATAATTTAAGATGCTTGTCCTTCATAAGGAACGGCTTTTCGCGGATCCGCAGTCCGCTCGTCAAAAAGATCGGTTTCGGATTTCCGGCGCCGAAAGGTTCGAGCGCCTTTAGTTGCTCGACGAGTTTAAGATCCAGCGACTGCGGCAAAATTCGTGCATCAATTCGCAGCTCGGGCTGCAGATGCTCATCGGTCAGGGTTGCGTCGGCATAAACATTAAGTGCGTCGCGTAAGGCGTCGACCTTGTCCGATCTTATCTTCATCCCTGCTGCCGCGGCATGTCCGCCGAACTGCTCGAACAATTCCGGACAGCTTTCGAGCGCATTTAGCAAGTGATAATTCGCGACGCTCCGAGCGCTGCCGTGTGCATAGCCATTCTCTATCGACAACACGATCGTCGGGCGATGAAGACGTTCGGCGATCCGTGATGCGGCCAATCCGATCACGCCCCGATGCCATCCGTCTCCGGCGACGACGACAAATTTCCGGCCTGTGAAATTGTCCGTTTCTAAAAGCGCGAGTTCGGTGATCTGCTGCTGCACCAGTTGCCGTTCGCGGTTTCGGCTGTCGAGTATCGCCGCGAGCTTTCGCGCTTTTGCAAAATCTTCCGTCTCAAATAACTCGACGACATGTTTCGCGACATCCATCCGGCCCGCAGCGTTGATGCGCGGCGCGATGCGAAACCCAATGTGATAGCTCGTCATGTCCGAGCGGCAGTCAGCAACTTCCATCAGCGCCTTCAGCCCGTAATTCTTCGTTGTTCGCAGATCGCGTAAACCGAGAGCTACGATCGCGCGGTTCTCACCGGTGAGCTGCATGATATCGGCGATCGTTCCGATCGCGGCGATCTTCATAAATGCCGGAACAAGTTCCTCTTTTTTCCTCTCACGCAGCAGCGCATGAGCAAGCTTGAACGCCACGCCGACGCCGGCCAGGTGCTTGTCCGGATACTCGCATTCAGGTTGATTGGGATTTATCACGGAAAACGCGTCGGGGTTGCCGCGTTCGGGATCGGATATGTGGTGATCAGTAACAATAAAATCAAGTCCGTTCTCTTTCGCCCACGCGACTGGTTCGAAACTCCTGATGCCGCAGTCGACGCTGATGACAACTTTGCATCCCGCGGCTTTCGCCTCTTCGAGCGCCGGAATGTTGATGCCGTATCCTTCGGTAAAACGGTTGGGAACGTGGAAAGCGGTTTCGCCACCGAGGATCTTCAGCGTCTTACGAAGCAGGACGGTACCCGTCGTTCCGTCGACGTCGTAATCGCCCCAGATGAGGATCTTCTCGCCGTCGTCGATCGCTTTCAGGATCCTATCGACCGACTCGCGCATTCCCTTCAGTAAGAAAGGTTCGTGAAGATCGTCGTATGACGGATTCAGAAATTTGGTTGCAAGCTCGCGCGTCTCGTATCCGCGGGCGATCAGGAGCGCGGCGACGATCGGCGGAACGTTTATCTCCGCGGCAAGAATGGCCGCCCGTCCGTGATCGTGTTTTTGTATTACCCAGCGCTTTTCCAAATGTATTTCTGCCTTTTCGTTGCGTTCCGCGGTTTCCGTTGTTAAGGGTCGAAGAATAACCACAGAATACACGGAACAACACGGAACTTCACGGAAGCTGACGTTAGATCAATGAACCTGTGGGCTAAGAACACCCTGCCAAAGCAAAACCAGGATGACGACTCCAAGGATAATTCGATAACCGATAAAAATACCCGTCGAGTTCTTTCGCAGATAGGCGAGTAAAAACCAGATCGAGAGATAGCCCACGATGCCGGAAACGATGGTCGCGACCAGGAGCGGCATCATACTGTCGGCCGGCAATATCTGCCACGCTTCGCGCAACTGAAGAAGTCCGCTGGCCGTGATCGCGGGAATCGAAAGAAGAAATGAAAATCTTGCCGCCGTCTCACGGGTCTCGCCGGCGAAAAGACCGCCCATAATGGTAGAACCCGAACGACTCGCCCCCGGCATCAGCGATATAACCTGGGCAAGTCCAACCACGATCGCATCCGAAAGCCCGAGATCGCGCATCCGCTTACGCTGTTCCCCGACTAGCTCGGCGACGCCCAGCACGAGCGCCACGCCGATCAACATGATCGAGATAAACCAGAGATTCTTCGTACCCTTACCCTCGATCGTTTCCTTGAAAAGGATCCCGACAACGCCGATCGGGATCGATCCGATGATCACCAGCCAGCCTAGCCACGCCTCTTGCGAAAGCCATATAGGCCGAACACCGTGCGTGCCGGAATAACGATTCATCCGTTTGCTTGTCAGAAGCATCCAGTGGTCGCGAACAAACGCCGCCGAGATGCCCCAGATGTCCGCCGCGAAGTAGACAAAAACGGCCGCCAGCGTACCCAGTTGGATGACCGCCATCGTCGCGGTTATCTGTTCGGGATTGCCATCGTAAATGCCGGTCCACCGGCTCGCGAAAACGAGATGAGCCGTCGAGCTGATCGGAATAAATTCCGTAAGACCTTGTACGATCCCGAGGATGATGGCTTGGAGAAAACCCATTGCCGAGAATTGTAATGGCATTCACTCCGCCCGGTAAAGTCCAGTGACTTTCCGACTCTCGTGATTTCGTAAGTTCCACCGGTCTCGACCGTCGAAGTAGTAGAGTTTTTCGGCACAGATGCTCTGCATCCGTTTACTCTGTCGCGACGAAAGACTAAAAAGACCATACTGGCCCGATCTTTGCGAGACCTGACTTTCTTAGTGGAAGGTGTCGCGGAACGATACATCTCCCTCGGTCGGGCTGGTCGATCGAATGCGGTTAGCAGTTGAGTTTTCACGATTCTCGGAACATTACGGTGCCGAGCATGGTGTGGTCGTTGCGTGGCAGGGGCGCAGAGGCCTTTAAGTTGGACAACCCTGGAACTTCGGAGGAGAAAAATATGAACTTTTTACTTACACGTACCCGAACTGTGATTTCGGCTCTTGCTTTTGTAACGCTCCTGTCGGGAACGTTGATTCTCGGAACCGAGTATGTGTCTGCCAACCACCCGGTGTTGGTCGAGGGTAACTGTCTTGGCGACGGTAGTGCGCAGCGCACATCCGTCACGCCCGGAACCTGCGGTGACTATGACGGAGACGGGCGGATTGGCTCGGCAGAGGATACGGATGCTCCGTTTGATAGAGTTTTCGGCACAATCAACGCCGCCAACAGCGCGGTCGGCATCAACAACAACGGCACGATCACCATCGTAGCATCGGGTACATTCCCTGAATCCGTAACGATCACTGGCAATGTCACTCTACAAGCAGCGCCCGGCGTAACCGCCAACATCGACGCGGTGTTGCAGGGTGATCCAGGTGGAGCCGCACGTCAGACTCAGCCAGGAATAATCGTTAACGCTCCGTCGAACCGGTATGTGGTTATTCGTAATATCCAGAGCAAGAATTGGACGAGCGGTATTCAAATCAACGGAGCGTCACGCGTTGCCATTCAGAATTCGAAGTTTGAAAATAACGTGAATTATGGAATCGAAGTCACGGGCACGGCAAAGGTGACTATTTC
>JBKKAS010000458.1:0-18243 GCA_046714595.1 Pyrinomonadaceae bacterium
AAATTTCGTCGAGAAAAACTTGCTCGAATCGTGGTTTAAGTTGCCCGCTGTCCGCACTGGCCAATATGAAAAGATCCTCTTCTATCTTTGTAAGACGGTCGCTTTCGTCGTGGACGATCGCGAGCGATTCGCGATACTCCTCCGCCGAACGGCTGTCCTTTGAAATGGCGACCTCCGATTCGCCCCGAACGATCGCCAGCGGTGTGCGAAGCTCGTGAGAAGCGTCTGCCATGAACTGCTTTTGCTGATCGAACGATGTTTCCAACCGCGTTAGCATCGAATTGAAAACGTTTGCCAGCCTGCCCAGTTCGTCTTTCTCATTTCGCACTTCGAGCCGTTCGTTCAAGTTCGTCGAGCCGATCCTGGCGGCCTGATCGCTCATGGAAACGACCGGCGCCAGGCTCCGGAGGGCGAGAAAATATCCGCCCAACCCGGCGAGAATGAGCGCGATCGGATCCGCAATAAAGAATACTCTTCGCAAACCGGCAAGAAATTCGGTTGGTTCCCGCAGGGAGCGGGTGATAATCAAGCGAAACGTCTTTCCGTCGAGGGTGATAGGCAGGTGATAAACGCGAAAAGTTTCGTTCTGAACGAGCGCGTCGGCGAAGGAAACCTCACCCAGGTTTATCGATATTTCTTCCAATCGCGGATTGGTTACAGTAGAGCTTATCCGCTTCCGGTCCTGATCGACAACGATAAATCCGTACTCACGGGAACCCAGGTCTGCGACTTCTTCTGCAATTGCCGCCTCGATCGTTAAGGGTGCTTCATCAGGCACGTCTTTCGACTCTTTTTCGCTTTCTTCCTCTTTTTCGGCAGGTTCGGCACTAACAAGACGACGTTCCGCGGCAATATCGGCTTCCTCTTTACGTAAGTCGGTTTCGATGCTTCGTCCGATCTCGGCCAAATTATCATCGGTGGTCCGGCTCAAATTACGAGCCACGAGCACGTATATCGCCGCCGCGAATGCGATGACCGTCAATGCAAGTATTCCCACGTACCAAAACGTGAGACGGGCTCGGATGGAACTAAACATCTATGGTATCGCGCGCGAATCCAAACCAGCTTCCAGAATATAGCCGGCACCGCGCCTAGTGTGAATCAGTCGGCAAGAATGGTCGTCATCGATTTTTATACGGAGACGCCTGATATAAACTTCGATCAAATTCGAGAAGGCATCGAAATTTTCGTCCCAGACATGTTCGGCTATTTCGCTTCGACCGACCACCCTATTCTTTTCCTGTGCCAAAAATTCGAGCAGAGCATACTCTTTCGTCGTTAGCGAAATCTCGCGACCGCGGCGCGATACACGTTGTGCCACCGTGTCGATTTCCAGATCCGCGATAACTATCTTCGCGGGACGAACCACTCCGTTTCTTCGCAAGAGCGCGCGCAGGCGGGCGAGCAGTTCCTTAAAATCGAAAGGTTTGACCAAGTAGTCGTCGGCACCGCAATCCAGACCTCCGATTCTGTCATCAATCGCGTCACGCGCCGTTAGCATCAGAATCGGGATTGCCGAGCCAGATTTTCTAAGCTCGCCGCAAACCTCGAAACCGTCTTTACGTGGAAGCATGACGTCGAGAATAATTAGGTCGTAATCGTTGATCGAAGCCTGATAAAGAGCTGCCTCGCCATCGGAGGCAGTGTCAACGGCGTAGGCGCTTTCACGCAAACCCTTCGTGACGAAATTTGAAATCCGCACGTCATCTTCGACCAACAGATTTCGCACGGCTCAATTATAATACAGGCAACATTAACGGGAGATAAATTGACGACTGGAGATTCAAATGCCTTGGAGAAACACAACGGGAATGGGAGAACCAGGCACCTGAGAAAAGTCCTGTTTCTGCTTAGGTTTCGTTGACAGAACCGCCATCCTTCCCTTAAACTCTAGGTTTTCACTTTCGGGTGAAATCCATGGAGAGCGAATATGCCGAAGAGAACATATCAACCAAACAACCGGCGCCGCGCGAAAAAGCACGGCTTCAGGGCAAGGATGGCGACCAAGAACGGCCGGGCCGTCCTGAAGCGACGCCGAGCGAAGGGACGCAGGCGCCTGACGGTTCAGCATTACTAAGATTTGATCTACCAAAGGAAACTCGGCTCGCTAAGCGCGCCGAGTTTCTGCGTGTTTACGAACAGGGTACGCGCATCGAGGGCCGATACATGACGGTCTTCGTTCGTCCCAACGGCGGCCGTTTGCACCGGGTCGGAGTTACCGCAACGAAGAAGGCGATCGGCAAGTCCCATGATCGAAATCGAGCAAAGCGGCTACTGCGAGAATCTTTCCGATTGAGCCGCGTCGAATTGGGCAAAGTTTCTATTAAGTACGATTGGGTTTTGAATGCACGGCGAAGTTTGCTCCGGGTAAAGCTCGAAAAGCCTCTCGAGGAACTGAGGAAGATCGCAGCACGAGTCGGAACCGGGAGCCATAGCGTCCGGGCTTCCTGACTCAAATGCCCCGTTCGCTATCGCTGCCTGTTCTGACTTTTGTGTGGCAAAATGTTTCTACCGATGAAATTTATCGTTCTCGACCTGCTGGGAGTTTACAAGGCGGTGATCTCGCCTTTTTTACCGCCGGCGTGCAGATTCGAGCCAACCTGTTCTGTATATGCGACCCAGGCGATCGAGAAGTATGGATCGCTCAGGGGAACATGGATGGCCATCAAGCGTATCCTACGCTGTCAGCCGCTATGTAAAGGCGGCCATGACCCGGTTAACTAGAAGTTCAAAGTTCCGACTTCAAAGTTTTCGGCCGAAAGCGGCCGCTTCGAAGCTTAAACCTTGAACGTTGAACTTATTCAATGGACAATAGCAATAATCAAAGTCAGTTCCGTTTCCTGATCGCCGCCGTATTATCAATGATCGTCCTTTTCGGATGGTCATATTTTTACGCCCCAACGCCGCCGGCAAATAACGCGAATACTTCGACCGCAAATACAAACGCCGAGCAGCCGGCACCTACGCAGGCTCCTGCTCCGCAGACGTCACAGCCCTTACCGCAAACAATTGCATCGACGCCGGACACTACGCCGAACCGCTCGATCACGATCAAGTCGCCGCTTTACGAAGTGACGCTCGATTCAAAAGGCGCCGTCGCGACGAGCTGGATCTTGATAAAAAACAAGTCTCCAAAAGGCGAGTATCCGCTCTATGCCGACGGCTCGACCGACGCGGAGAAAGAGCCTCTGCAATTGATCTCGCCGAAAGCGCTCGAGCAGAATCCGCGCGAGTTACCGTTTCGTCTGATGACGGCCGATCCGAATATCACGTTGATCGCGAACGAGAGGAATTACCAGATCTCGGCAACCGAAGGCTCGATCTCGCTGGCGCCCGGCCAAGAAAGAATCGTTGAGTTTACGCTTGCGGGCGACAACGGTGTAGAGGTCAAGAAGACCTTTGTATTTCGTGCCGACAGCTACGTCGCAGATCTGGCGGTCGAGCTTAAACAGAACGGTCAGGCAGTTCCGAATACAAAGCTCGCGATCGGCGCAAGCATCGGCGACCACGCGATCGGTCACCACAGTTTCTACCAGATCGAATCGGAAACGGTTGCCGCAGTTAATGGCGACATCACTCGCCATCAGGGTTACTATTCGTTTACCTACGATGCCAACAACCAGGCTAGTCTGAACGATCAGGGAATTGTCGATTGGGCCGGAGTCGGCGACGCCTATTTTGCCATGGCCGCGATTCCCGCGACTCCTGTACAAGGTCTCGAATACAAAGCATTCAAATACGATGTTCAGACAGAGCCTTTCTACGACAGCATTTTCAACTGGGTAATTCGTAGCCCGAAAACCAGCGAGACGCGCCACCTGGTGACGGTTTTTGTACCGATAACCACGGACGGCTCAGTGACCAGGGTTTATACGGGGACAAAAGACTATTTTCTGCTTAATGACCTGAGCGACACGGTTAAGGGTACCGACGGGCGTACGGTTGCGATCGTCGACCTGATCAATTTCAGCAACTATTGGTGGCTGAGGTGGCTCACAAAACCGCTGTCGATCCCGATCCTTTACGCGCTGCATTTCTTTAACACGATCACTGCGAATTACGGCTGGGCGATCATCATCTTCACGTTCCTTTTCTATTCGCTGCTATTTCCTCTCAGATGGTCGCAGTCGAAGTCTTTCAAAAAGGCGGCCGGCAACGCGCCTAAGATGAAGGCGATCCAGGACCAGATAAAGGATCTACAAAAGAAGGGCGTACCGTCTGACGATCCGCGGATGCGTACCTTGCAGATGGATCAGTTGAAGATGACGAAGGATGCATTGCCGATCGGCGGCTGCCTTCCGATGCTGCTCCAGTTTCCGTTGCTCATCGCGTTCTACACGGCCATAACGGTCGCACTGGAAGCACGCCAGGCATCCTTCATGTGGCTGCCCGATCTATCGGCCGCCGACCCCTGGCACGTGCTCGAGTTCGCGTTTGCCGGATCGATGGTCTTGGCGATGAAGTTCACGCCGACCGCACCGGCCGTTTCACCGGAGCAGCAGATGCAGCAGAAGATGATGACGTTTCTGATGCCGGTGATGATGCTCTGGGTAATGTGGACCGCACCCGCCGGATTGCTGATCTACTGGCTGTTCGGAAATGTGGTTAGTTTTGGTCAGCAGATGATCATCAACCGTATGAATAAACCCACTCAGCCGCCCGCGATGGAGATCGTCGACAGCGTGCCGAGTAATGCAAAAAAAGTGAAGGGAAAACCGAAGCTCAGCACTTCGTAGCGATATGAATGAAACGTGTGAAAATGCCGAGAAGTTTTTGTCCGAGATCGTAAGCGGCCTCGGTTTCGATCTTAAGGTAACGGCAGAATGGACCGACGAAGGCTGCTGGTTGGATCTGAGAGGTGAAGATTCTCATCTCGCGCTTGCCGAAAACGGCGAGCTGCTCGACGCCCTCGAGGTGTTGCTTTTCCAGGCGATGGGCAGGAGTCTCGACCGCCAACATCGCTTTGTCGTCGATGCGGACGGATTTCGGCAGACGCGCAAAGCCGAGCTGCATGCGATGGCTAAGTTTGCTGCCGGGCACGTTCGCAAAAACGGACTTCCTTTTACGTTCGGCGTTCTTAATTCGACCGAGCGCCGGATCATTCATCTGACGCTGCAGCAGGAAGAAGACCTTGTTACCGAGTCGGTCGGCGATGGACGAGAAAGACGTCTGCAGGTTCGGTTGAAATAGTTTGGCGTGATCCTTCGATTCGAGCACAGTCGCGTATCGCTTCTGTGCTCTTTCTGTTTCTGTATGTTGAAATATAACCCGTGAGCACGATCGTCGCACTTGCAACACCGCTTGGCAGAAGTGGGATCGGGGTGATTCGACTGAGCGGGGAAGCCGCTTTACAAATTGCCCGGACCCTCACAGCCGATCCCGCGTTTGATCCTGAACCGCGCGTAGCCTATCTCAAACAGCTCCGTGATGTGGCGAGCTCGGATATCATCGACGAAGCCCTCGTCACCTTTTTCCCATCACCGCATTCCTTTACCGGCGAAGACGTCATTGAGTTCAGTTGTCACGGTTCTCCCGTTTTGCTTCGGCAAGTTATCGACCATTCTCTGGCATTAGGCGCACGTGTTGCGGAGCCTGGCGAGTTCAGCTTGCGCGCGTTGTCCAACGGGCAGATGAACCTCGCCCAGGCTGAGGCGATCCGCGATCTCATCGACGCTCAAACCAGGATGGCCGCGCGACAGGCGATGAGACAGATGCGCGGCGAATTCTCAAATCAACTGCAGCCGATCAAGGACGATCTGCTAAACGTTATTGTCGTCCTTGAGTCGGCGCTCGAATTCGTCGAGGACGATCTGCCCGCCGCTCAATCAGAAGATATCCGTTCGCGTCTGTTGCTGCTCTCGGCCGCCATAGAAAAGATCGCATCGACGTTTAAAGCCGGACACTTGATACGGGAGGGAATTCGCCTAGCCATCGTGGGTCGCCCGAATGTCGGAAAATCGAGTTTGTTCAACGCACTTATCGGCAGCGATCGCGCGATCGTCACCGAGGTCGCGGGGACGACGCGCGACCAGCTTCACGAAAAATTTTCCATCAACAATATTCCGATCTCATTGATCGATACGGCCGGTCTTCGAGAAACGACTGACATGGTTGAAAGCATCGGCGTCGAGCGCTCGCGACGCTCGATGGCGGACGCTGATCTTGTTATCGCGATGCTCGACGTTTCCGAAATAGAGACGAACGAAGATATCGAGATTCTGAAGAGCGTAGAGACGGTTGAACACATCATTGTGCTCAACAAGACGGATAAGACAGTCGCGGATAAGATTGATGAGTTTGTTGCAAACTTAAAGCGACAACTTCCGGTGAGCCCCGCGGCGATCGTCCGCCTTTCTGCGAAAACCGGCGACGGGCTCGATTCGCTGAAGCGAAGCATTATCGAACCATACTCGCCTTCGGAGCTAGGCTCGAACGGTTTTCTGGTTTCAGATGCGCGTCACCACGACCTTCTCCTCCGAGCTAACAGTGAGATAGAGAATTCGGTTGAACTGCACAAGAGCGGAGCGAGCGAAGAAGTCGTACTCGTGGGACTTCACAATGCTTTGAGATACCTCGGCCAGATCACCGGCGAGACCACAAGTGAGGACATGCTAACGCGGATCTTTGCCACATTCTGCATCGGCAAGTAGGCAGTTGCGATAGCATCATTTGTTGGCAAAACCTATCGACTCGAATACAATCTAAAACTTCGCGACGAGGAAATTCCGATGTTCGATGAAAGCTTTGATGTAATTGTGATCGGTGCGGGCCACGCTGGGTGTGAAGCGGCTTCGGCCGCGGCTCGCCTTGGAAGTGAAACGGCGCTCGTCACGATAAACCTCGACTTGATCGGACAAATGTCTTGCAACCCCGCGGTCGGGGGAATTGCAAAAGGTCACGTCGTCAGAGAGATCGACGCGCTCGGCGGCATTATGGGCCGAGTGATCGATCGCACCGGAATCCAGTTCAGACTGTTGAACCGATCGCGCGGACCGGCCGTCCAATCACCGCGAGCTCAGGCCGATCGCAGTCTCTATCGCACGGAGATGCGCCGCGTGCTTGAGGCGACCCCCAACCTGCATCTGCGACAAGGCGTTGTAGTCAATCTAATTGTTCACAACAGTAGAGTTATCGGCGTGGAAATGCAGGACACCCGACGTTTTGGCGCCAAGGCGGTGGTGGTCGCAACCGGAACATTTCTAAACGGTACTATCCATACTGGTAAGCGTACTTTCTCGGCCGGACGGGCCGGAGAGCCTGCATCGATCGAGCTGGCTGAAAGTTTGAAGAATTTTGGATTCCCGGTCGGTCGTCTCAAGACCGGAACTCCACCGCGGCTTGATGGTCGCACAATAGACTGGGATGCTTTTGAGCCGCAGCCGCCCGATCCCGACCCCGTTGCTTTTTCATTCTCGACGGAAAGGATTGAGCAACCTCAGATCGAATGTTTTATCGGGTATACCAGCGACCGACTTCATCAGGCGATTCGTGAGAACCTACACCAGTCGCCACTCTATTCGGGCAAGATCAAAGGCATCGGGCCTCGCTACTGTCCGTCCATCGAAGATAAGGTCGTAAAGTTCGCTGATAAGGATCGTCACCAACTTTTCCTGGAGCCAGAAGGACACGAGACGAACGAAGTCTATCTGAATGGATTTTCGACGTCATTGCCCTCTGCACTGCAATTGGAATTGCTGCAGATGATTCCCGGTTTCGAACAAGTTGAGATCATCAGACCGGGATACGCCATCGAGTACGATTTTGTAGATCCAAGAGAATTGCGTCCGACGATGGAGACGACCCGAATGGACGGACTGTTTCTGGCCGGCCAAATAAACGGTACAACCGGATACGAGGAGGCCGCGTGTCAGGGTCTTATGGCCGGAATCAACGCGGCGCTCACGGTCCAAAATAGGGCGCCTCTCATTCTGGGCCGGGACGAGGCTTATATCGGCGTGCTTGTAGATGATCTAATCCGACACGGGGTCGACGAGCCGTATCGACTGTTTACCTCCAGAGCGGAAGCTAGACTGACGTTGAGGCATGACAATGCTGACAGACGCTTGAGTCCGCGCGGGAAAGAAGTCGGCTTGCTTGCCGATAGTGATTGGGATCGCTTCAATAGCAAGCGGGATAGGATCGCCAAACTCCGTAACGCATTAGATTATACTCGGTACAAGCGTTCGTCCGTCGAGTATGCAAGCGTTTCGAAGATTGTTGGTGCAGACCTGGGTGACTCGTTTACGCTATCGCAATTAGCAATGCGGCCCGGGGTCGATATAGGTCTTCTCGGCCGACTCCTTCCTTCCGATATTCGGGGTTCACTAAGACTGGCCGAATTCCAGACCGTGCTTGCCGATTCGCTTTATAGCGGATATATCGAGAAACAGAATCTCGCGACCGAACGAGTGAATCATCACGACAATCTTAAGGTGCCTGAGTGTTTTCAGTTCAAAACGATAAGCGGGCTTTCGCATGAGATGGTTGAACGACTTGAGAGGGCCAATCCTCGGAATTTTGCTCAGGTTCGAAAGGTGGCTGGACTAACACCCGCCGCTATATCTACAGTCCTTGTTCACCTTACAGCTCATAAACCTCAGGAAGCTAACGTATAAAGTCGGATTGTGGAACGTTCCACACCTTTCAATATATAGGCCTCAGTATGCTAGGGTAAGTGAATTCGCCGGCCGCATGGGTAAAATCATAGCTATCGCAAATCAGAAGGGTGGCGTCGGTAAGACAACGACAGCCATAAACCTTGCTGCCGGCCTTGCACTGGAGAAAAAGAAGATCCTGCTTGTCGATGCCGATCCGCAGGGAAACGCAACCTCCGGTTCTGGCATACCCAGGTCGACGACCCGCAAGTCGTTATACCATGCGATGCTCTCGGGTGAATCGGTCCGAGGCCTCGTTGTCCCGACAGAAATAGAAACTTTGTGGGTTTTGCCGTCCGACAGGAATCTAGCAGGTATCGAGATTGAGTTTGCGGAATCGGCCGATCGAGGTCAGGTATTGAAAAAGCTACTCGATGCGGTCCGAGAGTATTTTCATTACATCCTTATTGACTGCCCGCCTAGCCTCGGAATCCTTACTGTTAATGGTCTTACGGCTGCGGACTCATTAATTGTCCCCATCCAGTGCGAGTATTTCGCACTGGAGGGAGTAACGGAGTTGTTCGAAACCCTGGCTCGATTAAAGCGAGAGTTAAACCCGTCACTATCGATTGAAGGACTCCTGTTGACGATGTACGACGAACGGACCAATCTATCAGCTGCCGTAGCAAAAGACCTCCGGGATTTCTACGGTTCGCGAGTTTTCAAGACGGTAATCCCGCGTAATATTCGACTTGCAGAGGCACCAAGCTTTGGAAAGCCGATCGCGCTCTACGATCCTCGTTCAAGAGGTGCCGAAAGCTACGCGGAACTTGCTAAGGAGATATTGAATAATGGCTAGACAATCGCTGGGCCGGGGTTTGAGTGCGTTGCTGGGTGATGACCTGGAAAAGGATCCGGTCGCCAACGAGATAGACATCGAGCTGATACGACCCAATCCGGAACAGCCGCGCACCCGTTTTAAAGATTCCGCTCTCGACGAGCTGGCGCAATCAATCGCTGCAAACGGCGTCGTCCAGCCCATTCTCGTTCGGCGTCGAGGGGATATTTACGAGATCATTGCCGGCGAGCGACGTTGGAGAGCAGCCCAGCGAGCGGGCCTGCGAAAAATTCCGGTGAATGTTCGCGAGGTAGCCGACGATAAATTGCTCGAGCTTGCGCTGATAGAGAACATTCAGCGGCAGGAATTGAATCCCATAGAAGAAGCGAATGCTTACCGGAAACTTATTGACACCATAGGACTTACGCAAGAGGCGGTGGCTGCGAGCGTGGGAAAAGATCGCACTCTTATCGCGACATGTCTCCGCCTCTTAAAACTACCGGGTGACATCCAAACACTTATCGAAGAGGAGAAACTCTCCGCCGGGCACGGGCGGGCCCTGCTACTGACTGATGACATCACGGTGCAGCGACGCGTAGCGCGATCGATAATCGAAAAATCGCTGTCCGTACGCGACACAGAGCGGGCGGTCAAAAGCGCAGGGCAACCCCGGCGTCGGAGCATTCTAACCGCGGTTGCCGATTCAAAAAAAGATCCGAATTTCGAAGCGGCAGAGACCAAACTTAGACGACGTTTGGGCACCAATGTCAGAATTGTTGTCAACGCTAACGGATCGGGAGGCCGCCTCGAGATCGAATATTACAACCAGGCAGACCTGGACAGGATCTATCGGACGATAATTGAATAAGGAGGTTCGTGTGAAGCAACGGCTTACGGAAATGGTTGCCTGTGCGGGTTGAGTGGCAAAACTCGCACCTGGCGACCTTGCTCAAGTCTTGAGCAAGCTTCCAAAACAATCTAGGGAGAATGTGATTGTCGGGTTCGACACGGCCGACGACGCGGGAGTCTTTCGTCTCAATGACGACACCGCGCTTGTGCAAACCCTGGATTTTTTCACACCCGTTGCCGACGATCCTTTCGTATACGGTCAAATTGCCGCCGTAAACTCGCTCAACGACGTTTACGCGATGGGTGGTAGCCCGCTAACTGCTTTATCGATAGTATGTTATCCACAGACGGGTGACTGGGATGTGCTCGGCGAAATACTCGCCGGCGGGCAGAGCGCGATGAATGCAGAGAACGTCGTCGTTATTGGCGGGCACTCGGTGGACGACCGGGAAATGAAATTTGGCTACGCGGTAACGGGGATCGTGCATCCGGACAGAGTGGTCACCAATGCCGGTTCGAAACCAGGCGATGTTTTGATCCTCACGAAACCGATCGGTACCGGAGCGATAAACACCGCGGTAAAACATGGCAAAGCGAGCGAGGAAACAGTTTCGATAGCCATAAAGACAATGACCACCTCGGCCGCGACGGCGTCTAAGGTCATGCAGAGGATAGGCGTGAATGCGTGCACCGACGTTACCGGGTTTGGCCTTCTCGGACATGCTTTTGAAATGGCGAACGCAAGCAAGGTATCTTTTAGACTAGAATCGGAACAGGTTCCGTTACTGCCGGATGTTCTCGAGTTAATTAAGTTAGGCATGCTGACGCGCGGTGACAAGAATAACAGGGTGTATGTTGGTGAAACGGTTGAGATCTCAGGAAGCGTGTCGCCCGAGATGCAAAGCGCATTGTTCGATCCGCAGACGGCCGGCGGTCTGCTTATAAGCCTTTCTAAGGAAAAGGCCGTAGAGTTTTTAACTGAGATCACGGACGCGAAGCTGATCGGTACTGTACACGAAAAAGGCGAGCATCTTATCGAGGTCCGCTGACTTAGCGACAATAACCACAGTGTTTTTATTTATTCTCGAATCAATCGGAACGTCTGAGTTGATCCTCATCGGCATCATCGCTCTGATATTCCTTGGCCCGCGTAAATTGCCGCAGATCGCGAAGACGATCGGCAAGACCATCGCCGACTTGCGCAACACGACCAACGAATTCAAATCGACATGGCAGCGCGAGGTCGATTTTGAAGCAGAGGCGCACGCACTCCGCACTGGCGAACTTCCGCAGAGCAGTCCGACCCCTTTTCCGCGAACAGACTCTATCGGCGAAAAGACGAATACGATCGCCGCACCGGAAATAAAGGCTGTACAAAGTGCTCTATTCGATGATCTAAAGACCGAACCGAAGCTCGAGATAGCCGAAGAGACCGCGCCGAGTGACGACCTTGCGGACAAACGAAACTGGCTTTGATCGATCATGCCTACTTGTGAATGACAGAGGTTGAGAACAATGAACCTGAAGAACGCGGTGGGCAGATGTCGTTTTTGGAGCATCTCGACGAGTTGCGTAAGCGCCTCGTAAACTCCGTCATCATTGTTGTTGTCGCCTTTGTTTTCTGCTTCTATTTTTCGGACACCATCTTCAGATTTCTTTCTGTCCCGATTCGCCGGGCGCTTTCCCAGGCCGAGAGACGCGAGCTGCCGGTCAAAGGGTTGACCGGTGAAGAAAAAATACTCCCGCTGTCCGATCTCAGGGAAGGCGACAAGTGCCTCTACGTTTTTGATCGTTCGACGAAACTCGGTCCGAGCGTGATCGCACCCGGCACGTCGGTAGATGCGATTGTCAGTAAGGATGCCGAGGGTAATGCTGGTGTATTTTCAAGCGAGCCGATCGTAACGACGAACGGCGTCATACCGAGCGGGGTGCGGCTGCCGATCGAGCTGGCGGCGGGAGCCGAGAATGAGCCCCCTCAGGAAGAGGAACTGATCGTAACGACCGCTGCCGAGAGCTTCACGTTGCTCGTGACGGTCTCGATGTACTCGGCAATCGCCCTTTCGGTGCCGTTACTCTTGCTTCAGGTCTGGGGTTTTATCTCACCGGCGCTTTATAAGCACGAGCGGGCGTACGTCACGCCGTTTATTCTTTTGGCGTCCGTCTCGTTTATCCTTGGGGCCGCGTTCGCGTATTACATCCTATTTCCGCCGGCTGTCCGCTATCTACTTAGTCTAGGTGAAGATTTTAGGCTGCTGCTGCGGGCGACGGACTATTTCGACTTCATTACCCTAATAATGCTGGCTATGGGTGTGATCTTCCAGATGCCGGCGATAACCTATGTACTCTCTCGCATCGGCCTTGTTTCGGCAGCCCTGCTTCTGCGAAGCTGGAAGATCGCGGTCGTCGTGATCCTGATAATCGCGGCACTAGTTTCACCTACCGGCGACATCCCGAACATGATGCTTTTCGCGGCACCGATGATGGTCCTTTATGCCGTATCGATCTTTATCGCCTGGTTCTTTGGAAGAAAGCGGCAGGTCACCGGAACGGATCAAGCAACTGACTCATCCGCCGGAGCATCTTGAACAATTAAGGATATCTGTCTAAAATCTTTAGAGCTACAGTTTTAAGATCAATCATCCGCCACAAGCACCGCGGCCTTGAAAGTTAAGGAGTTTTACAACTATGTCAACAGTAAAATTTGTTCGAAATTTTGCACTGACACTTCTCGTATTTAGTTTCGGAACGGTTTCGGCCTTCGCCCAGAAGGACAAGGATAAGGAGAAACCGAGCGTGGATCCAAGCACAAATCCGCGCACCGTGAAGCCCGAGCTGAAAGAGGCATATAAGCGGTGGCTAAATACGGACGTCGCTTACATCATCACGAAGGATGAAAAGCGCGCGTTCCAGGCCCTGACCACGGACGAAGAGCGCGAGAACTTCATTGAGAACTTCTGGCGTCGTCGCGATCCAAATCCGGATACCGAGGAGAACGAGTACCGCGAGCAGTATTACGAGCGGATCGCATACGCGAACGAGCATTTCTCGTCCGGCATTCCCGGCTGGAAAACCGACCGCGGCCGCATTTATATCGCGTGGGGAAAGCCGGACTCGATCGAGACCCATCCGACAGGCGGAGCTTACGATCGGCCAAGTTGGGAAGGCGGCGGCTCGACAACGACTTATCCATTTGAAGTTTGGTGGTACCGACACCTCGATGGTGTAGGCGATGGTCTTGAGATCGAGTTTGTCGATCCGACAGGTACCGGCGAATATCGCCTCGCTCGGGATGCGAATGAAAAAGATGCTTTGAGGAATGTTCCGGGAGCGGGCCTGACAACGGCCGAACAGCTTGGCCTCGCGGATAAGGGCGACCGCATCGCAGGCATCAATCAAGGTGGCTTCCAGCGCGAGCAGGACACACCCTTCCGCCGAATGGAGGTCATCACGAACCTTCAGCGGCCGCCCGCGGTGAAATTCAGCGACCTGCTCGGCGTGGCCGGCGGCGACTCCGGCGTTCTCGATAACAACCCGCTCGAGTTTGATCTTCGTATCGACTTCTTCCGACAGTCGGACGATCGTGTTATCGCGACATTCACCGTCCAGACCGACAACAAGGAATTGCAATTCGGCGACATCGGCGGTCTCCAGCAGGCAAAGATAAACATCTTCGGACGCATAACGGCGGTCTCGGGCAAACGGTCCGGGATATTCGAAGATTCGGTGACGACCAACGCGACGACCGCGGAGCTTAACGAACTTCGGGACAAGAAGTCGGTTTACCAGAAGGCAATTGCGCTGACCCCGGGCACGTACAAGGTCGACGTCGTGGTTCGCGACGTCGGAACCGGCAATCGCGGCCTGGTTAATATGGGATTCACCGTTCCGCGCTACGACGAGAAAAAGCTTTCGACCTCGTCTCTTATTCTTGCTTCGAAACTTCGCAGCACGACTGAATCTGACATCGGCGGCCAGTTTGTTATTGGCAACGCGAAGGTCATCCCGAATCTTGCAGGAAACTATAAGAAGGGACAGGAAGTCGGTATCTATCTGCAGGTTTACAATGCGGGGATCGACCAAACGACTTTGCGACCGGCGGTAGACGTCGAGTACATCTTGATGAAGGACGGCAAGGAAGTTCTACGCCAGCCTGAAGACTGGAGTGGTCTCAGCGACTCGGGACAGCGGCTCACGCTTGCTCGTTTGCTGCCGACCGATATGATGCCGCTTGGCGATTACGAGATAAAGATCATCACTAAAGACCGCGTCGGCGGACAGGTGGTTGAGAACAAAGGAAAGTTTACGATCACGCAATAACCACGGTGTCATCACAATACCGGCCGATGCTTGTGAAAACAGGCATCGGCTTTTTTATTGGCGTCAGGATCATTTTCGCCGCACCTCAGTGATGGGCGAGTTCTTCTTTTCACTCGTGGCAAAGATCGATCGGCCGTCGGCGCTGAACGTTACAGCTTCTCCCTGTTTGCGATCGCCAAGGTCGACGCGGATAGGTTTCTGCTTCCACACGTCGTCAAAATTCGACCCGCCGCCAAGAGCGAGTTGATACCCGGACGAATAGTCACAAACGACAACACGCTTCCCGTCGGGCGAGATCGCTCCGCCCGTCAATAATCCGTTCGGCACCGCAGGCAATGCAACTTCCCCAACTTTTTCGGCCTCAGTCGGGGCAGCCGACGCGAACTCCGGTTTGATCTTAAACACAAACGATGGGCCGTCGACCCGTTTCGTCAAAACGTAAACATCGCCGGTCTGCTGATTCACCATCATCGTTTCGGCGTCGTGCGGAGCGTCAGGATATTTGAAGATTGCCGCCCCGGCTGATTCTGTCGGCAGCGGATTCTTTCTGCTTGAAGCGACCGCCGAAAGCTCGGGCTCTTTTACCCGGTAGATCCTGTGCTCCGAACGTGAGCCTTTGTTATTACCGATATCGCCGATGTACAGGTAGCATGTGCCGCCGGGGTCTTTGTAAGCCGCGATGTCTTCCCAGTCGGAGTTTCGAGCGCCCGCGACACGCCACGTTCCAAGATCCTTGCCCTTCGAATTTATCGCAAACACGTATGCGTCGTCGCCAGAGTCGTTATGCGTCCACAATACGTCCGCCTGGCAGAGCGACGCAGCGAGGCCGCTGCTTTCAGTAACGTCGTTCGATTCAATTCTCCCCACGATGTGCGGCTTATCGTAGTCGGGCGAAAGCTCGGCGGAGTCGACTGTATATCGCTCGTTCGACGACGCATGCGAACACGACGTTGTGAAGCCCTGAACGGCGAGGAGCAAAATGACAAGCGCACAAAAGTTCGCTATAGTTCTGTTCGACATACTTCACCTATTATAGGTTCTCAAACCGAAGGCACAAACTTTTCGTTTTTTGCGTCGTACAGAAATTAGAACGTATACCCGATGATCGTTGGAACGGAGTGGCTGGTCGAGGCTGTGGGATGCAACGCTGAGCTTTTGCGCGACGAGGCAGTTCTGCGCGGTCTGTTCGAGCGCATCATAGATGACCTCGGTCTGAAAGCGATCGATTCCGTGTGGCACAAGTTTCCCGGCGAGGCTGGCGTCACAGGTTTGACCGCGCTGACCGAATCGCACCTTGCCTGTCACACCTATCCGGAGCACGGCAGCGCGACCTTTAATCTTTACTGCTGCCGGACGCGCCCCGCATGGGATTGGGAAACCAATTTGAAAACCGTCCTCGGTGCCGGGACGGTCTGGATCACCAAGATCGAGCGCGGGGGCTTCGTCTCCGCACGTGCGTCGGCGGATTCGGACTCTTTCAATCCAAAATCCAAAATTCAAAATCCAAAATCTACCTTGGCCGGAGGTGACGCCTGAGCGTACTTCAAGCCAACTGTCCCTCGTGTGCAGCACCGGTCGAGTTCAAAGCCGGTTCAACCATTGTCCTTGTCTGTCCGTTTTGCCGCTCGGCGATAGCTCGGACGGATCGTGGCCTGGAAGATCTGGGAAAGGTGGCGGAGATCGCGGAGTCGCAGTCGCCTTTGAAGTTAGGGTTAAAAGGCGAATTTAAGGGAGCACGCTTTGAGCTTACCGGACGCGCGCAACTCCGGCACGAGCTCGGCGGCTCGTGGGATGAATGGTACGCGACATTTTCGAACGGCTGGGTCGGATGGCTCGCCGAGGCACAAGGGAATTTTTACCTCACGTTTTATCAGCCGCTACCGCAAGGCGTATCGCTCCCGCTGTTCGAGCAGCTTCAGGTCGGACAAACTGTAAACGAGATCCCGGCAAGTTCACCTCTCATCGTTGTCGAGAAGGGTGTCGCTACGGCGATCGCGGCGGACGGCGAAATTCCTTACAAGCTGACGCCCAGTGAGAAAAGTGCATACGCCGACCTGTCGGGTCAGGAGAGTGCATTCGGCACGATCGACTACAGCATGGATCCGCCGTGGGTGTTTATCGGTCAGCAGGTTTCGCTCGCCGACATCGGACTTGCTGACGCGCGTCCGGTGACGCGCGAACCTCGACAAGTTTCGACGGCAGCGATGGGTTGCCCGAACTGCGGAGGCCCGCTCGAGTTGGCAGCACCCGATAAGACCGAGCGAGTCACGTGTCCGAATTGCGATTCGCTGCTGGATGTCAACCAAGGAAAACTCACGTACCTCAAAGCGTTGACACCGACGCCGGTCGACACCAGCTTCGTCCTGCCGATCGGTACCGAAGGAACATTCAAGGACGACGTTAAATTCAAGATCATCGGTGCGACCGTGCGCAGCGTCACGATCGAAGGTGAAACCTATTACTGGCACGAGTACCTACTCTATAACCCGATGATCGGTTTTCGTTGGCTTGTGCATTCGGACAACCACTGGAACTTTGTCGAGTCGGTCAACGCGGCCGAGGTTGCGGCAAACGAGAACGTGCTGGGGGCGCGTTCGGCGAATTACAACGGCACAAAGTTCAAAATATTCCAGGACGCACCCGCGGTCGTCCAATACGTAAAAGGCGAGTTTTACTGGCGTGTCGAGCAGGGTGAGACAGTGCGAGCGATAGATTACATCGCTGCCCCCGTGATGCTGTCGCAGGAGATCACCGGCAACGAGATGACCTGGTCGGTCGGGACCTACATGACGAACGCCGAGATCGAGAAAGCTTTTGGAGTTTCCGATCTGCCGAAGCCATGGTCGGTCGCGCCGAACCAGCCGTTTACCGGAAACTTTTATTACACGTGGGGACTGCTGCCGCTTTTACTGCTGCTGGTTGTCGCCGTGTTTATGATCCCGCTCGCGGGCCTGACGAACACCGTCCTTTCACAAGAATTGAATCTGCCGGCGATGACAGGCGCGACCGCGCCACAGATCGCTTTCAGCCAGCCATTCGATATAAAGGCCAACCGCAACATCCGGATCAGCGCATCGGCTCCGGTCAGTAACTCGTTCGCCGAACTAGACGTCGATCTGATTAATGAACAGAGTCAGGAAGTCGAGTCGGTAAACGTCCCGATCGAATACTACTTTGGATCGGACAGCGACGGCAGTTGGACCGAGGGCTCGAAGGAGCAGGACGCGACACTCTCTTCACTGCCGGCCGGAAAATACTCGCTTCGTGTCGAGGGTACGTGGCAGGATTGGCAAAATGCGATGCCGGTATCGTTGAAGGTCGAACAAAATGTTAACCGAGGGGTCAATTTCCTGTGCGCCTTCATCGTGCTGTTGATCGTTCCCGTTGTCGGATTATTCAGAAAGATTGCCTTCGAGTCGCGGCGCTGGAAAGACAGCATGTTTACTACGAGCAGTTCCGAGTAGTGCGGGCTGTTAGCCCGCTGACAGGCTGACAGCCTGTCGTGAATTTTTATGCTAAAAAAATTGTATGTGTTATTTGGAATGGGCGTGCTACTGACATATTCTGCGGCCGCGTGGTTTGGTTGGGAACTCGCCAATTCGGGCACTCGCTCGCGTCTCGGCGTGCCATTTATCTACACGGGTT
>JBKKAS010000459.1:0-2782 GCA_046714595.1 Pyrinomonadaceae bacterium
CTCGCGTAATTGGAGGATGAACGATAATGCCGTATATCACCGCTTCAGATGGGACGAAGCTCTACTACAAATCCTGGGGATCAGGAAAGCCCGTAATACTTTTACACGGGTGGCCGCTTTCCGCGGACAGTTGGGACGACCAGGCAATGGCACTTGCCGAGGCCGGGTTCAAAGCGATCTCGTATGACCGCCGGGGATTCGGTCGGTCAGATCAGCCGTGGGACGGTTACGATTACGACACGCTTGCTGATGATCTGGCGAAGGTGATCGAGGAAACAGGGTCTGCAGATGCGGCACTCGTTGGATTTTCAATGGGTGGCGGCGAAGTCGTTCGCTACATGTCCCGGCACCGCGGGAAGGGAGTTTCAAAGATCGTCCTCGTTTCGTCCGTCGTACCGTATATGCTGAAGACGCCGGATAACCCGAACGGAACCGACCAGTCGGTCTTTGATGGAATGGCTACGTCCATGAAAGAAGACCGAGCAGCATTCTTCAAAAGCTTCTTCAGAGATTTTTATGGCGTAGGACTTGTATCGCATCCTGTAAGCGATGCGGTGATCGAGTCTTCGTGGATCGTTGCGATGCAGGCCGGCCTTAAGGGAACGCTGGAGTGCGCTAAGTCATTCGCGACTACTGACTTTCGCCCGGACCTGTCGTCAGTGAACGTTCCTACGTTGATCATTCATGGCGAAGCGGACAAGACGGTGCCGATCGATGCGTCAGCGAGGGCCGCCGCGAAGGGAATCTTAGGCGCGACACTTATCGAATACGAAGGAGGTCCACACGGACTGCTTGCGAGTCACAAGCAAAGGGTGACCACCGACCTCATCGCGTTCTTGAGTGAATCTTCGAAAGTGTCGGTTTAATCGCGACCGATCCCACAATTATAATGGCGTGTCGACTTAGTAAGTCGACACGCCATTATGTTATTTATCACGGACCTTAGGCAGCGGCTTGCTGTTCCTGCTTACCAAGTGCGTCCTTCGCTTGTCCGGCAATAGTCGCGAACGTCTCAGGTTGCTTGACCGCCATATCTGCGAGCACCTTGCGATCGAGTTCGATACCGGCCAGTTTCAAACCGTACATGAACTGCGAGTATTTCATCTCGTTTATACGGCAAGCCGCGTTGATGCGGACGATCCAGAGTTTACGAAAATCGCGTTTCTTCAGCTTGCGGCCGGTGTACGCGAAGTTCAGCGCTCGCTCGACCGACTCTTTCGCCGATCGATACAGTTTCGATTTCGTCCCACGATAGCCTTTCGCTAAGGCAAGTATTTTTTTGCGTTTCTCAAGACGCTTATTACCACGTTTTGCTCTTGGCATGATTCTAATCTCCCTTCTATCTGCAACTCTGACGCGGCGAGTGAGGGACGCGCGGACGCGGGGAAAAATTCGCCGTGTCGCCGTGTCTCCGGCTCGCCGCGTCGCATACTAATTTCGTCCGTACGGCAGCATTTTCTCGACGCGTTTCTGATCGCTCTTGTCGACGATCACGTCGATATCGAGAATACGCTTACGCTTCTGCGACTTTTTGGTCAAAATGTGGCGTGCGTGCGAATGTCCGCGTTTGAACTTGCCCGATGCTGTCGAGCGAAAACGCTTTGCGGCGCCCTTGTGTGTTTTTAGTTTTGGCATAATTTATGTTGTATCGCGGAATGTCAGTCCGCGACGACGGGCTGACAGCCCGTCATACTCCTCTATTAAAAAATTTCGTCGTCGTCTTTTGGCTCTGGTTTCGGCGTCTCCACCTTCGGCTTTTCAGCTTTCGATTTCTTTTCCGGTTCCGCTGCCGGCTCAACCTTCGGCGCGGCTTTTTTCTTCGCCTCGATCCCCGTTTTCTTAGGCACAAAGATCGTAAACATCTGATAGCCTTCCATCTTTGGCGCGACCTCGACCTCGGCGATATCCGCCAACTCCTTGGTCAGCTTCGACAGGATCTTTGCTCCCAGCTCGCGGTGCGTCATCTCGCGACCGCGGAACGCAATGGCTGCCCTTACCTTGTCGCCCTCGCCAAGCCACTGGCGTGCGTGTTCCATCCGGTAGTGGTAATCGTGATCATCGGTGCCCGGCCGAAACTTGATCTCTTTGACTTGTACCGTGACTTGTTTCTTTTTCGCTTCGTGAGCCTTTTTCTTTTGCTCGTAGAGAAACTTTCCGTAGTCGATGATCTTACAAACCGGCGGCTGTGCCGTCGGAGCGATCTCGACCAGATCAAGTCCGCGCTTGCGAGCTTCCTGGATAGCGTCGCGGGTATCCATAACGCCCAGAGCTTCGCCGTCGTCCGTTACAACTCGTACAGACGGAACTCTTATCCGCTCGTTTGTCCGGTGCTGCGGCTCGCGCTGACGCGGACGGTAATTTCTGCCACCAAATCTTCTAGCGATATGTGCCTCCTAGTGTAATAGCCCGTCTCAGAGCGCCCGCGACAGCCTCTGCTGCCCGATCATCTCTTTGAACTCTTCCATCGACATCGCACCGATGTCGCCTTTCTTTCTTTCGCGAACCGCGACCGTGTTGTCTTCCAATTCCTTATCACCCAAAACGAGCATGTAAGGGACCTTTTGCATCTGTGCGTCGCGGATTTTTGCGCCGATCTTATCAGATCTAAGATTCGCCTCAACCCGGAAACCAGCGTCCCGTAGCTCTTGAGCTATCGTGTCCGCGTACTCGTTTATGCGATCGGTGATCGGCAGCACAGCTACCTGCACCGGTGCAAGCCAGAGCGGGAATGCTCCGGCGTAATGTTCGATCAACACGCCGAAAAATCGCTCGATCGAGCCGA
>JBKKAS010000460.1:0-13017 GCA_046714595.1 Pyrinomonadaceae bacterium
ATATCTCCGGTGCGCAGGAATTCTACGGTCTCGAGTTCGAAGTAACCGCGGATGTCCTGATACCAAGGCCGGAAACCGAAATGGTCGTTGACCGAGCGATCGAAATCCTCGACCGAACGAACGCAGCTTCGTTTTGCGAGGTCGGTATCGGCTCGGCGTGTATCGCTGTGTCCGTACTCCATCATTCGGAGCGTTCGACAGCGACCGGGCTTGATGTCTCCTCCGAAGCCTTACTGATCGCGCGCCGAAATGCCGAAAAACATAATGTGATCCAGCGAATGAACCTTCGCAGATCGGACGTATATGAGGGACTCTCCAACGAACAATTTGATTTGATACTTTCTAATCCGCCATACATCCCCGCACCGGATATCGCCGGACTCCAGGCCGAAGTTCGCGATTTCGAGCCACACCTCGCCCTGATCGGCGGGCCGGACGGGCTCGACGTCATCCGTACGATCGTGGCACAATCTCCGCGGTTTCTTCGTCCTAATGGGTTTTTGCTGATGGAAATCGGCATCGACCAGTCTGCGAAGGTAGCAGCGATGTTCGATCCACGAACCTGGCAGACGCCGGACTTGTTTCCCGATCTTCAGGGCATTCCCCGGCTGATACGGGTACAAATGATTTAGATGAACTTCGGGTCTAGCTAACACGTACCCTACTCGGAACGCATATCTTGCAATTGCTTGCCTTTCCATCGGGAATGGAGTTACTATAAGGGCGTTTCAAGACAAGCATTTTGAAAAGCTTACAAGTGGATTTAATCACAGCTTTGGGTCGCGAATCAGACCGGCAACCGCAAGTAAGTTTGAACCGTTTTCGACAATCGGAGGTGAAGGGTATATGAATCTTTTATTAGCTTTTGTCGCACTTGTTTTAACGGCGCTCTCGTTCTGGATGTATAGAAGCAGTCCCGAAAACACGTTGTGGCTAGTAGGCGTGGTTGTGTTTTTGATAGCAACATTAGTTTTCGGTGCTCTATACCTATCGGGCAGAGTAAACAAAACCGAGGACATTCACATTACTGAGTGACCCTGGATGGAATTGTTTCCTGGCTGATCCGTAGGCGTATAACGCCAAATTCGTTAAAGTTTCCCATGCGGGCAATGCTGAATTCCATTTTCCGAATTCAGAATTAGCCCGCATTCGTTTCTTTATACATCCCCAATTGGTGAAATTTCGTCCAACAGTAGGTATAATGTAGAAAAAAATGTAAGGTTTATAGACGTTACGTTTTTCGCTGTAAAAGCTCTTATCAAATGCCGAAGATTGCAGACATCCAGGAAACGCCCAACCCGAACGCGGTTAAGTTTATTTTGAAGGAACCGGTTTCGCACGGGACATCCCACTCGTTCAAGAAGCGCGAAGATGCGCTCGGCAACCAGCTTGCCGAATCTTTGTTTGAAATCGATAGCGTCGTGTCCCTGTTCTACATGGACAAGATGATCACTGTCGAGAAGACAGACGAGGCGGAGTGGGACGATATACTTCCCGATCTGGCGGTGCCCATCCGTGCGGCCGAAAGCATAGGAACGTCGAACGGTAATGGTAATGGCAAAGCGGCTGCGGCTGTCGGCGGCGCGATCGCTGCGGCGGCGTCTGATGATCCGAAACTTGCCGAGATCGAAGCTATCCTTGACGAACGCATTCGTCCGTATCTTGCAGGGGATGGAGGCTGGCTTGAGGTAGTCGAGCTGACCGCTTACTCACTAAAGATCCGCTATGAAGTAGCATTTGGCAGTTGTCCGAGTTCATTGACCGGCACCCTCATGGCTATCGAGAACATGATCAAGGAAGAGATCGATCCCGAGATCGAAGTCATCGCCGTCTAGATCTCTATTTCGTTAATATAAAAACTATTTTCTTGACATAAATCACGGTCGTTCGTCATAATTCACCCTGGTGGCGATTTTTGTAAATTGTCATTCTGTCCTCACAGCTAGCTTTCTACCCTAAACCGCCATCCTAACGCACCCCCTACTCAGTCGTACTATCTAGATTTGGAGGAGATACCGCAGTGAATAGTGAAGAACTCGAACTTAGTCTGAGAACTGAATTCGAAAGTTACCTCAAAGGCGTTCTTGCCGGCATGCAGCAAGACGTTGCCGACTTTCAAAAGAACTTCGAGACCGAATTCGAGAAGCACAAGGCTCAGACAGATGAAGCGTTTCGAAATCTTTCAGCGCGTTTCACGTCCGATCTGAAATTTGACCAGGCGTTCACCGAATCGGTCGTTGAACATTTGCGCCTCGCACGTGACGATGGTGCTCAGCTGACGGCGAAAGCATTTGGCGACGCGCAAGACCTTGAACGAGACACGGCTTCAGTCGCTCATTACGACGGCCTGCGCGACGCGATCAACGAGATCGGCTTGCAAACGACACAGTCGGAGATCCTAAGATCTCTTGTCGATCAGTTGTCACAGTTTACGTCGCGCGGAGCATTTTTTATCGTCAAGCACGACACGTTCGTATGCTGGCGCAAGTTCGACCGCGACGGTCATTCCGAAGACGAAAGAGTACGTGAAATACATTTCCCCATCGCGGCTGACACGCTTCTCGCTGATGCGGCTCGTTCGATGAGTACAAAAGATAACGCTTCGAACACACATGGGGAAGATGCGGTTTTTCTTGATGCGATCGGCTTTGGCCGACCTGACCGGATGTTTGCAGTGCCGCTCGTCGCTCGCGGTCGGGGCGTCGCTGTCTTCTATACCGATCAAGGCGCCAACGGGGAGGGCCTGAACCTTGAGGCGGTTGAAAGCTTAATTCGCGTAGCGGGCCTGACGGTCGAGCTTCGCGCCGCTACTGCAACCGCACACCCCACAACCGAAGCTGCGGCTTACGTTCCAATGCAACCGACGGAAACAGCTTCGGAGGTTGAGGCGGAAGTCGAGAGTCCCGAGCCTGATCATGCGTCGGTCGACGAAGAATATACGCCAGTAGTTGAGTCGCCGGTTGAAGAATACACGGGTGAGGTCGCGGTCGAAGAAACCGAGGTACAGTATTCGCAAATGCCGGTCGCGGAAGACGCCGCTGCCGTGGACGCGGATGCCGCCGGCTATTTCGAACCGGTCGCGGTCGAGGAAGAGGAAGAAGAATTAGTAGTATCGGAAACACTTCCAGAAGCTGAACAGATTGAAGCTGCGGTGGAGACGAGAACCGAAGAGCCGGTTAGCGATTTTGCTTTTGCACCCAGCGATTCTTACGACGCGTCGGCCGATGAGGAGCCTGACGCTGTCGAGGAATATGCTTATGCGACCGAGACTAAAAACGGCAGTAACGGTCACGCCTACGAGCCGGCTCCGGAACCTGTGGTCGAGGTTGCTGCCGCACAGCCGGCCAAAAGGAGGCTTAGCGACCGACATGTTGACCTGCCGATCGAGGTAGCGGATGACGAGCGACGCGCGCACAACGATGCCCGCCGGTTCGCCCGGCTGCTGGTTTCAGAGATCAAACTTTACAACGAACAAAGGGTGAATGAAGGCCGCGACGCCGGTGACCTTTACGATCGCCTGCGCGAAGCTATCGAGCGGTCGCGTGAAATGTATGACAAACGCGTCATGCCCGAAGTAGCAGCGAAGTTCGACTACTTTCACTACGAGCTGGTAAGCAATCTTGCCGAAGGAAATGTCGCGAAACTAGGCTCGAGTTATCCCGGTTCGAAAGTGTAAACAGCGAGGCTAATTTATCGATGAAGGCGGGCTCAAACGGCCCGCCTTTTTAATTGCCGGCGGGCTTCTCCCTTTCCGAGTCGAACACCGGCCGCGTTACCGGCGCATTATCCGGCGATGTGTGAAGGTGCACGGCTTTCCAACCTTTCCCGATCTTTTTAAACACGAGCGTAGTGCGACCCGACGCACTTTCAAGCTTGCCGTCATACTCCTGCGTTTGTTTCCATTTGAAGGATACGTAGGCGGACGTCGGACTCAGCATCTCAACACGTACACCGGTTGTTTCAAGCGTCACGTTTTTTACCTTGGCAAAGCTCGACTCGCGGTTCGATTTCATTTGTGCCCAACCCATCGTGACCGATCCGTTGTTGTTGAAGAACAGAGTCCGCTCGTTGTTTTCGTAAACGCTCATCAATTTTTCGGCGTCGACCTGGCGGATGCCTTCGGACAGGCGATCGAATGCATCGCGCACGCCTTTCGCGGGATCGGGCTTTGCCGCACCGCCCGCTTTTTGCGCGAAAACCGAAGCGCCGGAAACAAAGATAAGTATCGCTATCAGTATTAATTTTCTCATTCGTATTAGTCCTCAGTTGAGAGATTTTCCCCGCGAAAAGTTTATAATCGATGAACTTCAGGTTGCAAACACCTGGAACCGGCAAACCCGTAAGCTCGCCTATGACCAGAAGTTTTAATTGCGCGTCGTGCTCCGCGCCGCTCGAATTCGAAGGCTCAACAACGCAGAAATGCCGCTACTGCGGAAGCACTGTGATCGCTCCGCCCGAGCTGTTCTACGCTTCCGGCGCCGCGCCATTCGGTGACTTTTCCTCGTTGACTGGAAAGGCTTTGAAGATCGCGGAAATTGACCAGCTCATCCACGAAGGTAATAAGATCGAGGCGATAGAACGATTTCGCGAAACATTTGGCGTCGGCCTCGCTGAGGCGAAGGACGCGGTCGAGCGAATGGAGCGGGGCGAGAGCGTCGACATCTCGGGAACGAGCGTGCGGAGCGCTCGGGCTGCGAGTGCGGAGGACATCGAGAAAGTAAAGAAGATCGGTTACACGATCGGCGGTTCGATCCTGGTCACGATCTTGGTCAGCCTCTTGATCATCGGCGGTGTCACGGTCGCTATCATTTATTTCACCTGGGTCGCCATCGACAGCAAACTTCCGGTCTCAGCAAACACGACCGGCGGATCACAGACGCCGACGGCGAACGCAACCGCAACACCCGATAGCCTCGAGGTCTTGAAGTTCGGCGGTCAGGGAAACGGCGCCGGCCGGTTCAAGGACAATCGTCATGTGGCCGTGGATGGGAAAGGCCGGATCTACAGCTCCGATTACTCACCGCATCGCATTCAGGTTTTCGACGCCGACGGTAAGTTTCTCAACCAATGGGCGCCGGAGACAGGGTCAAATCTTTACGATCTTGTCGCCGACCGCGAAGGCAATGTCTATCTCGCAAATGACAAAGGCATCTTCAAGCACGCGGGCGAAACAGGCAAGCTTCTCGCAAAGTCAACGAATATTTACCCGCGCGGAATTGCGCTGACGTGGGACGGAAAAATAGCGGTCGCCGCCGGCAAGGCGATTTTGATACTCGATGGTTCGCTCCAGGTGTTGAACGAATTCAACGACGCTGCCGAACGCGCCGACGCGACCTTCGGTTTTGAAAAACTCGTGACCGACGGAGCGGGGATCATTTACGCCCTCGATGATCACAACGACGGCATCTGTAAGTTTTCGCCGGAAGGAAAATTCCTGGATCGATTTTCGAGCAGCGCAAATTCACCGCATGCGTTGGCCGTAGACCCGAAAGGCCGGTTGTTCGTCTCGAACACCAACACTATCCTGGTTCTCGATCCCAACGGTCAGGTCGTTGGATCGCTAAAAACACACCAGGCGTTCGGCATCGCCTTTGATCTGCAGGGCGACCTGTTCATCGCCTCCCGGCCTCACGTTCTAAAGCACAAACTAAACTTCTGAGCCGTGCACGATTTGGTCGTGTCGTCGAATCCCGCCGCACGATTTCGTTTAACCGCCGCGGAGAAATCTTTACAATCCCCAGTATTTTCTTTACACGCGGGTTCCCTGCTCTACGGGTATGATTCTTGCCGTGAGCCGACGCGTAAAAGACGGAATTTGATCTTCAGGCAGTTCGATTTACGATCTTCCCAAGGGATTTAAAGCAAACAAATTGAGGAGGGAATCTTATGTATTCCACGAAAAAGGTTCGATGGGCGGTTCTATTGATGACGATGCTGCTCTCGGGCATAAGTCTGCTTGCGAGCGAGACGGACGACTATGTTCCCGAAGTCACCGACCGCGTCGCGCGAATTAGCTTTATCCGGGGCGATGTACAGATCCGCCGCGGCGACAGCCAGGAGTGGGAGCGTGCCGTCTTGAATCTCCCCATCGTCGAAGGTGACGAGATCACGACCGATGGCTCCGGGCGCCTGGAGATCCAGTTTAATAGTTACACGCACTTGCGCATCGCTGAGAATTCTCAGGTCAAAATCGTCGGGCTCCAGGACGAAGGCGTAGCCCTCAGCGTGCCGCAAGGAAAGGTCAGTCTGCGTGCAACCGAGTTCGACCCGAGCAAGTCGTTTTTCGAGATCGACGCGCCAAAGACAACGGTCTCGATACAAAGATCGGGAATGTACCGGATCGATTCCGGCGTACCCGGTGACATTGAGGTTCGCGTCGCTGCGACCGACGGCGGTGAGGCTCGTGTGTACACTTCCGACGCAGGGTTCACGGTAAAGACCGGACGGCTCGCGAGTATATTCGTTGACGGAAATAGATTGGGCGAATGGGAAATGGCGGATGCGTCGCGGTTCGCCGACGAGTTCGACACGTGGGCGCTTGAGCGCGACGCGGTCATCGCCAAGCGGCTGAAAGATTCCTACTACGACAAATACTACGACCGCGACATGTACGGAGCCGAAGATCTGAATGACCACGGCGAGTGGGTGTACACGCGAAATTATGGCTACGTGTGGCGCCCATATGCAACGTCCATTACCCACTATTCCGACTGGTCGCCGTATCGTTACGGCACGTGGCGCTGGGTCCCGCCGTACGGATGGACGTGGGTCAACGATGAACCATGGGGCTGGGCGACATACCATCACGGCCGATGGGTCTGGTACAACGGCGGATGGTATTGGACGCCATACGCACAATATCGGAGCGCCAGAAGCTGGTGGCATCCGGCGTTGGTCGTCGTATCGATCCTCGGCGGCAACGTGTGCTGGTTTCCGCTCCCGTATCAATACGGATACTACGATTACAACTCGTACTATTACTCGCAATACCCGCGAAGACGCAGGCACAACAACAACAATAATCACCACGGAGGTGGAGGACCGGGAGCAGGCAATCCTAATCCGACACCGACGCCGGGCGGCGCACCGGCGGTAACTCCGATCCGGGGCGGAAGGGATCGCGTCAACGCCCCGCCGCTCGGGGACGTTCCGCCCGGAGCCGTGATAACCGTCGCCGCCAGCGAATTCGGGCGCGGCAAGGGCAGGTACACAACGCCGCCGCTATCCATCGCGCAGAGCGTACTTTCAAGCACCCCGCGGGCTGGTCAATCGCCTCCGTTACTGCCGACCTACGGCGACCTGAACGGGAAGATCAGTCAGGACATTCGAGTAGTGCGTCCGCCGATGGTGCGGACGAATTCCGAGGTGCTAACGGGCGCGACGCCGCGCAGATCGGATGCGCCGCTTGACCAGGAGCTGCAAAAGTCGCGTATCTTCGGAAACCGCGAACCCTTGCGAATAAATACGAGCCAGGGTGAGATCAAGCAGGTCAACAATGGTGAGATAGCGGGACCGCGCAGGACCGGAGCGGTCGAGCGTCCGGTGATCAAACGGGACGAAAGCGGCAATTCGCTGATCAGACAAGTTCCTCAGCCGAAGCAGGGAGCACCTGTCTATGCTCCGCCACCCGTGAAACAGCAGGATGAACCGGCTCCTTCGCCGCGTTCAGACCCGCCGCCTCGCAGACGGGACGGTTCCCTAAGCGAGCCAGTCCGATCGCCGCGGTACGATCCGCCGCCACAGCGGGACGATCCGGCTCCGCGGAACGATCCGCCACCGCGGAACGATCCGCCGAAGAGTGACCAGCCGAAGAGCGAGCCCAAGAGTGAGCCGAGTAAGCCAGACACGCTTGGTAGTGGAAAGTCGAAGGACGGACGATAGGTCTGCGAACCTGTGACACGGCGACGCGGTGACTCGGAGAGACTTGGCGATCAAACAACAAGTTCTCCGCGTCACCGCGTCTCTTTTCTCCGCGTCGTCTTTACTCTACTCACCGGCCGGCAGGAAGACATTTCTATTTATCGCCGCTTCATTTCCTACGACAGCGAAGCGGATGTGCTTCATATACTTGTTCGCGACCGTGCGAATGTCCGCCGGCGTGACCCCGCGGACGCCCTTAAGAAACTCGAACGAGTTCCGCCATCCCCCGCCGATCAGCTCATAGCGCGCCAGCTCGCCAACCTGTGCCGCGTTTGTCTCTTGCCCAAGATAATGCTTGGTAAGGAAAAAAGACGCGATCTCGTCAATGATGCCCTCAGGTAGCGTGCGGTTCTGCAAAAGCTTGATCTGATCGAGCATGACCGAGACAGCCTGGTTCGCATCACTCGCCGAAACGGAAATGTTCGCTGTGTTGACAGCGAAGTTGTTCATGTCGGCGCTCGGCGCGTAACTCAGCTGGCGGCGAACACGAACTTCCTGATGAACCAGTGTTTGAAGGATCGTCGTCGCGACGCGCATCGCGTGATAGTCCGCGTCACGAAGCGCCGGAGCTCCGAATGCTCCTTGCACATAATTCGTCGGCAACACCCGCGCGGTTACGTTTAGCGTCCCCTTCGAAAAGTCGAGAGCCGGGAGCGCCTGTTCTTTATAATCGCCCCGCGGTAACTTTCCGAAAGCGGCGGTGATCCGGGTCCTGAGTTCCTCGGGGTCGAGATCACCGACGAACACCAACAGCAGCCGCGAGGTCTGCATTAAGTTCTTGTGATAAGCCCGTAGCTCGGCCGGGGTGAACCGCGTGATATTCGTCGCATTCCCGGTGACGTCGTTGGCATACGGATGACCGGTATAGATCAACCGGTCCTGCATGCTTTGCAGCGCGCTTTCCGGACTCGTCCCGGTTTCCCGAAGACCCGTCAGGATACGTTCGCGGTTCAGTTCAACATCGGCCTGCGTGAACGCCGGATTCAGCGTGACTTCCGTGAAGATATCCCAAAGGCGGTCGAAGTTCGCACGCGTCGATGCAAATGAAATTGCGCTGTAGTCATTCGAAACTGCCGAGCCAAGGGCGCTGCCGAGACGCGAGAGCTCACGTCGCACGGTCGCACGCGGCATTTTCTGCCCGGCCTCGATCGCCGAGGCGAGCATCAGATTCTCGATCCCCGCATTTTTCTCGTCGATATTCCGGGCACCGCCACGGATAAATAACCCGCCTGCGACAGTCGGCGCCGACGCCCGCCGCTTGACGAGAACCTTCAGCCCGTTCACATCGAACTCAGTAACCGCCGCGGCCTGTGCGGTAAAGTCGCCCGGCTTTTCGGCCTGTGCAGTAGCGACCCCGGCTAAGAACAGCGCGAACGTTATAACAAGCGCGCTCCGACACAAGTGCAGAAGCCCGCGCGTGAGCAAGGGCGATATCCGGAAATAATGGTGACGTCGAGAACCTTCAGAAAGCCCAGATGACGCCGGGCTGAGCATATCGCCCTTGCTTACGTGCGGGCTTTTGCATCGTGAAGCTGACTCGGAAAAAGCGAACCTGGTTTCTTTGTTCATTGCACTCCTCCGATCAGATCCTGCTCACTCAAATTTGCTTGCTTCTTTGCTTCCGGCGATGCGAGTGCAATGCCGACCCGGTTCTTGTCGCGGATGTAATTGTTTACATAGCGATTGATGTCAGAGCGTGTGACGGCCCGCAGCTTCGAGTGATACCCGCGGAAATAGTCGATGCCCGTCGAGGACCACCAGAACCCCAGCGTATGCGCATACTCGCTTGCTTTCTCGCGCTCGAAAAGATCGTTCGATTCCATGATCGTCTTCGCGCTTTCGAGCTCTTCGTTCGTAAAGTAATCGGGCCGAGTAAACTGAGAGACCTCGGCATAGACCGCCGCCAGCGCTTTCTTCGCATTCTCAGGCCGCGTCACCATCAACAAATTGATCGGTCCGACATTTCGCTGGGTGTAGTAGCCGAGTCCGGCCGAGGCAGCCAGCCCCGAGTCGACAAGCTTGCGCTGGAAGCGTGAATTAGGCTGGCTGAGAATATATGAGAAAACGTCGGCCGCGTAGGTCGCGGCATCGTCCTTACCGATCGAGGGACCGTGCCAACCAAGCTCGATGAAAACGTTCTGACCTTGCTCGCCGCCTTCGCTCGCGTCGGCGCTTTTTTCGATTATCACCCCCTCGCTCCGGGGCAGCGGCGGATGCTGGACAAGCGGGAATTCCTTGAACGGATCGACCGGTCGGCGTTCCCAGCCTCCCATGATCTGCTCCGCAAGTCTGAACACTTCGTCCGGTTTGGCGTCGCCGGTAACAATCAGCGCGGCATTATTCGGAACATAGTACCGCCCTTGAATCGTGCGCATTTTTTCGATCGTCGATGTTCCGACCGATTCGCGCGTGCCCTTCGGGTCCTTTCGCGTCGGGTACTTGTAAAAGAGCTTCTGCTTCATCGTGAGGTCGAGATACGTGAGCGGGTTAGCTTCGTGGCGATCGATCTCGCCGATCACGACGCGTTTTTCAGCTTCGAAATCTTCGTCGTCGAAACTCGGGTACCGGACCGAATCGCTGATGAAGCGGATCGCGGTCGCGAGATACGGGGTAGTCGTGTTGAAAAAATAATTGACAGTTTCCTCACGTGTCGTCCCGTTATAGAAGCTGACCTGATTTGCGTCTCTGAGATACGACGTGTCTCCGATCTTTGACTTCATCGCGAGTGCCCGCGTGCATAGCGGATTCGCCGCAAGCGTCGGCCGCTGGCCCGTACTCTCACACCCGTGAAGTTGAACAGCGATGTTCGGTTTAAAGAACATGTGCTCGTAGAGATGTGAAAGCCCGTGAAACTCCGGCGATTCAGTAAACGAGCCGTTGCGAACAGCCAACTCGACAGTTACGATCGGCACCGACGAATCCGGAAGCACAATTACTTCAAGGCCGTTCGAAAGTGTTTTGTTAACAAACGGGACGGCGTAGACCTGACGGGCTGTGACTGTTTTCGCGGCCGTCCCCGCCTTTAACGCTGCAGGTCGGGCGTTTTGCGCCAGCGAACCGCTCGAAAAAAAAGAAATCGCGGTTATGAGACCAAGTAAAAATCTTCTCACCAAAAACTCCTTACGCAGAGATCATCTCTGCCTTGCAATCTCGCGGCTTGCGGGCGCGTTCCTTACATTTTAATCTAACATGAGGAGACATAATCAATGGAACGCGACAATTTGATGCACGGAGCCCGCACGGCGTTGAACACAAATGCCGATACGAGGGCATGGGCGGAAAACTATTTGAAGGAAAAAACGAGAACTGAGAATCCGGTAATGACCGAAGAAGAGTTCGAGAAACACTGGAAATACCACAAACCCGAAATAATGCACGAGGGAGCGTCCGAAGCTATGGCAGCATACAAGAATCGGGAAAGAGAATAACTCGGTGCATAATCGTCGGCGTTATGCCCGACACCCGACGCTTCAGCTCGCCCGAAACGAAATCGACCTGCTCTTTCGGCGAGCGCTTATTTTTCTCGGCGGCGCGCCGAATATTGATGCCGTGCTCGTCGGTTCCGGTTAGAAAATATGTATCGAATCCGCGCTGTCTTTTATATTTCGCGACGGCGTCCGCAACGATCGTCGTGTAGAGATGCCCGAGGTGCGGCAGGCTGTCGGCGTAATAGATCGGCGTTGTTATATAAAAAGTTTTCATTTTCAGAAAAAAGCAGCGCGTAAAACATAATGTTCTACACGCTGCGGTTGATAACTAAAAAATGGAGAGTTTTAGAAATTAAAAAACGTGGGCAAAGCCGTATCGCCCGGGTCGCCCCATTGCTGAACGCCTAGTCCGCCGTCGATGCTTCGTCGCCAAAACCATTGCCTGGTCGTAGGACGGAAAACGGCTATGTCGGCGATGTTGTCGCCGTCATAATCGCCGCGCAACGGAATGTCATTGTTTGTAAAAGTCGGGTCGCCGATGCCGAACACAAGACCGATCGGCTGGGCTTGCAGTCCGGTTGCCGGGTTAAAAATATACCAAACGCGCGCGTCCGGACCACTTCCGCCGGCACGCCACACGACCAAATCGGCTCTTCCGTCGCCCGTGTAGTCGTCAGGCTGAATTATAAAATCGATGTTGAAATTTCCCCAAGCGGCTTGAAATATCTGTGCTCCGGTAATGCTGTCGCCAACATGCCAAGTAGTTTGTTGGGTCGTATTATTTACATAGGCTACAACCAGTTCTTCTCTGGCATCGCCGGTAAAATCAGCTCCTTGAAATCTGAAAGTCGAGGAACCGGCAATTGTGCCGCCGAATGTAACCACGCGATTGGTTCCGCCGCTTCCTCTAATCCACCATTGAAACTGACCGCCGACGGTGCGCATAATAGTCGGGTCGTCCTTCCCGTCGCCGTCGTAATCACCGTCGCGCGCCACTACGTCGCCAGGTTGTCCCCAGTAAATATAACTCAAAGGACCGACCACCGTTTCGGGAAACGGGCTGATGTAATAAGTTCCAGCGCGCCAGACAGACGGTTCAAATTTACCGTCGCCTATATAATCTGCCGGTACGATTGAATCCGAGCCGATACCGTGTTGAAAAATGCGAATAAAATCCTGACCGGGACCAACCCCCGGATTACGCAGGAATTTCCAGACCAAAGGCGCCGTTGACGAAGCAGCCGATAAGGTTGTAAAGTCCGTACGGCTATCGCCGGTAAAATCGTAAACCGTCCGCCGTATGCCAAATGTGTTTCCATTCAGAAGACCTACAACAGCGATCACCAGTAAAAGATGCGCCGCGAATCCGGTAAAATTTCGCAGCGTTTTTGTGAAAGCGCCGAATCTAATATTTGTTTTCTTCATTTTTCCTCCAAAGACTTTCAAATGGTCGGTTTCCAGTCGGATGAGAGATAGATGATCTCCGCTTTACGAATTGCATTTAAGAACCGACGTTACATATAAATCGGATATATTTTTTGCATCGTACAACTTCCGCTCCTCGCGGTCAATGTTTTTGAAACCAAAAAAATCGACGCCCGAAAAATCTCATTTCGCGGCGGCTTGTTTTCGATTCCGCTGTGTGTGTGCGCGCGAATCATCGTTAACG